>NZ_JASJPC010000042.1:0-62198 GCF_031426875.1 Sulfuritalea sp. | reverse complement strand
GGTTTGCGCGCCAAGACCTACCTGGAGCAAAACGGCGCCAAGAAGGTCAAGTGAGTCAGATCCCCGGCGCTTGCGCCGGGGATGCTATTCCCTGACAGGATGAGATAGATCAAAGCAGGTCCGCGGGGGCAGAGTTAGTCTGCCCCCGTTTGCTTTTTAGAGGCGGAATCGCATCGACCAATGATTTCGATCCGTTGAAGTGATTGTGCGCAAGCTAACCCTGATCGTCGGCCCCGCCGCGCTCGCCCTGGCGATTGCCTTGTGGACAGCGCTGGCGATTTTTTCCTTGTGGACCCAGCGTCAGCAACTGAATCGCACCGCGACCGCGCTGGCCAAGATCGACGCCATCGCCAATCTGCGCAAGGACATGGCGATCCGCAAGTGGGCCGATACGCTGGGCGGCGTTTACGTCAATGAAGCGAAGATACCCAACCTCGGATCCCTGGACGAACAGGAGCGCATGGCGGTGACGCGGGGCACCGGCGAAAACCTGACGCTGGTTTCGATCGCGCCCATCCATATACTGCTGGCAATTCAGGAGATCAGCCAGAAGACCTATGGCACCAAGGAGCGGCTGACTTCGCTGCAACTGCGCAATCGCGCCAACGCCCCGGACGAATGGGAAACCAACGCGCTGAAGGCCTTGCAGGGCGGTGCCGAAATGGCCACCGAGTCCATGCCGAAGAAGGCCGGCGGCCACGGCCTGTTGCGCGTGATGATACCGATGAAGATGGACGAAGAGTGCCTGGAATGCCATCGCGATACCCTGATTCCGGTCGGCGGCCTGCGCGGCGGCGCCAGCATATCGATCGATCTGAATACCTACCGCACCGCGCAGGAACCCACCTGGCGCACCATCCAGTACTGGCATTTCGGCATCTGGCTGCTCGGGCTGACGACCATCTATGCCTTCTGGTTTGTCGCGCGCCGCCGCACGGTGGAACAGGCGAGGCTGGAAGCCGATCGGCGCGAGAACGAAACCGCTTTCTCGGCCATGGCCGAGGGTGCCGTGATCACCGACGCCGAGGGCCGCATCCTCTGGGTCAACGATGCGTTCTGCGCCATCTACGGCTATACCCGTGCCGAGGTGATCGGCCAAAATCCGCGCATTCTCAAGTCCGGTCGCCACGATGCGGCTTTTTACAGCGAGTTCTGGCGGCAATTGATCGAAACCGGCCACTGGCGCGGCGAAGTGTGGAACAAGCGCAAGACCGGCGAGATATTTCCCGAGGAACTCTCGATCCAGGCACTGCGCGGTCCCGACGGCCGGATAGTGCGCTTCATTTCGATTTTTTCCGACATCACCGAACGCAAACGCAACGAAGACGAATTGCGCAAGCAGCGACAGCAACTGGTGGAATCCGAAACCCGGCTCAGGGATCTGGCCGAGTTCCTGCAGACCGTGCGCGAAGAGGAGCGGGCCCGTATCGCGCGCGAGCTGCATGACGAGATGGGACAGGCGCTGACGGCGCTGCGCATCGACCTGGGCTGGCTGCGCAACAAGTGCCAGCCGCTCGGCGCGCCCGCGGTCGAGCGCGTCGGGACGGCGCTTGGCGTGGTCGAACACAGCATCGTTTCCCTGCGCCGCATTTCCGAGGATTTGCGCCCGGCCATGCTCGACAGCCTGGGCTTGGCAGCCGCCGTCGAGCATCACGTCACGCAGTTCTCGGAGCGCACCGGCATTGCCTGTCGCCTGAACATGAACCGCGAAGAATTCGAACTCGACGACCGCCTGGCGACGACGGTATTCCGCATCGTCCAGGAGACCCTGACCAACGTCGCCCGTCACGCCGGCGCCAGCGAAGTGACGGTGCGGATCGACGAAGTCGATGACGGCATTCGCCTGACCATACAGGACAACGGCCGCGGCATTTCGGATGCCAAGGACAAGAAGACATTCGGCCTGCTCGGCATGCGCGAGCGCATCGCCATGCTCGGCGGTCGCCTGGAAATCCATAGCCGGCCCGGCAAGGGTACCCGCATCGCCGGTTGGCTGCCCCATCAGAAGGCAACAGCAACATGATCAGAATACTTATCGTCGATGACCATGCCATCCTGCGGGCCGGGCTCAAGCATCTGCTGTCCGAATCCGCCGACATCGTGGTGGCGGGCGAGGCCGGAAACGGCGTCGATGCCCTGGCCTTGGCCCGCAGCGGCAGCTGGGATGCGATGGTGCTGGACATGACCATGCCGGGCAAGAGCGGTGTCGAGTTGATCAAGCAGATCAAGGCGGAAAATCCCAAGCTGCCGGTGCTCGTGCTCAGCATGTATGCCGAGGATATCTATGCAGTTCGTGCGCTGCGCGCCGGCGCCTCGGGTTACCTTTGCAAGGACAATGCCGAGACGCAACTGGAGCAGGCCATACGCAAGGTGGCGGCCGGCGGCCTGTATATCAACCCGGCGGTGGCGGAGAAGCTGGCGGTCGAAGTTCTCGGCACCACGGGAACCTCGGCCGAGGTTCTGCCGCACACCCGCCTCTCCGACCGTGAATACCAGGTGCTGCGCCACATCGCCGCCGGCCTCGGCGTCACCGAAATCGGCAGGCTGCTGAATCTGAGCGTGAAGACAGTCAGCACCCACAAGGCCCATGCCATGAGGAAAATGGGCTTCGCCAACACCTCGGAACTGATCCAGTACGCGCTGCGGCACGATCTGCTGGATCAATAGGGCGACCAGTTTCCCGTGGGGTAGGAATCGTCCTATGCCTGCAGGGCGGATTCCTATGGGATAAATCATCCGCCGCCGACTTGCACCGTGGCCCCGCGAAGCGGATCATTCGCGCAGTGCGTCAATTCGCCGCAGCGACACCACGTCGCGCAGCACCGGGGCGGCGGTTGCCAGTGGCACTGGGATTCAAACATGAATGGGAGCAATCGAATGAAATCACATGGCAAACGGACAGCCTCGTGGCTAATAGCGGCGGGGTTGGGGCTGGCGGCGGGCGCGGCGTGGTCGGCGGACAGCCTGCAGGACGTGCTGAAAGCGCGGGGTTTGAGCCAGCAGGACCTGCTGGCGGCGGCGAAGACCTATGTACCGACCGGCAAGCGGGATGAATTCGTCGCCTTCAGCTCGGGCGGACAGTCGGGGCAGGTCATCGTCTATGCGATCCCCTCGATGCGCATCCTCAAATACATCGGCGTGTTCACGCCGGAACCCTGGCAAGGCTACGGCTTCGACGAAAGCTCGAAGAAAGTCCTGGCCGGCGGGAAGATCGACGGCAAGGACATCACCTGGGGCGACACCCACCATCCGGCCGTATCGGAGACCAACGGCGAGTACGACGGCCAGTTCCTGTTCATCAACGACAAGGCCAACCCGCGCCTGGCGGTAATCGACCTGCGCGACTTCGAAACCAAGCAGATCGTCGTCAACCCGATCTTCAAGTCCGAGCACGGCGGCGCCTTCGTCACCTCCAATACCGAATACATCATCGAAGCCGCCCAGTACGCTTCGCCGCTGGAGAACAAGAAGTTCTTCCCGCTCGAAGAATTCAACGAGAAATACCGCGGCGGCGTCACCTACTGGAAATTCGACCGCAAGGAAGGCCGCATCGACGTCGCCAAATCCTTCTCGCTCGAACTGCCGCCCTACTCGCAGGACCTGTCCGACGCCGGCAAGGGCCCGTCCGACGGCTGGTCCTTCACCAATTCCTTCTGTACCGAGCGTTACGTCGGCGGCATCGAGAAAGGCCGTCCGCCGTACGAAGCCGGCTGCTCGGCGAAGGACACCGACTACCTGCACGTGATCAACTGGAAGAAGGCCGCCGAACTGGTCGCCGCCGGCAAGGCCAAGAAGATCAACGGCCACAACGTGCTGATGATGGAAACGGCGATCAAGGAAGGCATCCTGTTCCTGGTGCCCGAGCCCAAGTCGCCGCACGGCGTCGATGTGACCCCGGACGGCAAGTTCCTCACCGTCGCCGGCAAGCTCGACACCCACGTCTCGGTGTATAGCTTCGAGAAGATCCAGGCCGCGATCAAGGCCGGCAAGTTCGAATCCAAGGACCCCTACGGCATCCCGGTGATCAGCATGAAGGACGCGCTGCACACGCAGGTATCGCTGGGCCTGGGTCCCTTGCATACCCAGTACGACAGCAAGCAATGCGTGGCCTACACCTCGCTCTACGTCGACTCGCAAGTCGCCAAGTGGAACTACTGCGAAGGCAAGGTGCTGGACAAGATCAGCGTGCACTACAACATCGGCCACCTGATGACCATGGAAGGCGACTCGACCAAGCCGGCCGGCAAGTACCTGGTGGCGCTGAACAAGCTGGCGATCGATCGTTTCGTGCCGGTGGGCCCCCTGCATCCGCAGAACCACCAGCTGATCGACATCAGCGGCGACAAGATGCAGCTGCTCTACGACATGCCCGTGCCGCTGGGTGAGCCGCACTACGTGGTGGCCATCGACGCCAAGAAGCTGAAGCCGGCGGTACGCTACAAGGTCGGCACCGACAGCCGCACCGACAAGCCGCATCCCGGCGCCGTTCGTGCCGGCGAGGAGAAGGTCGTCAAGAAGGGCAACAAGGTCGAAGTCTTCGCCACCCTGATCCGTTCGCACATCACGCCGGAAACCATCGACGTCGATATCGGCGACGAAGTGACGATCAACCTGACCAACCTCGAGCGGGCGCAGGACGAGACGCACGGCTTCACGGTCTCGACCTACAACGTGCATGCCTCGGTCGAACCGGGCAAGACGGTCCAGGTCAAGTTCAAGGCCGACAAGGAAGGCGTCTATCCCTACTACTGCACCGAGTTCTGCTCGGCGCTGCACCTGGAGATGCAGGGCTACCTGCTGGTCAAGCCGAAGGGCTGGAAGCCGACCAAGACGACGCTGGCCAAGGGCAACTACACGGAAGCCGACTACAAGGCGACGGTGAAGAAGGTGGCCGACACCCAGGCCATCATCGACTCTGTGGTGGCCTACATCACCAGCGTCAATTACAAGGACTTCCCGGATGTCGTGGCGATGGTGGAAGACGCCTTCGACCAACTGGGCAAGACCAAGGGCCTGAAGGAGAAGCATGAAGGCTTTGCCGCCAAGAAGGATTGGGAAAACGCCAACCTGTGGGCCGAGCAGATCTGGCAGTACCAGGTCAAGACCGCCGACCTCGGTTTGCGCGCCAAGACCTACCTGGAGCAAAACGGCGCCAAGAAGGTCAAGTGAGAAGTCAAGTGAGCCGACTCCCCGGCGCTCCGCGCCGGGGAGCCTATCCCCTGACGGGATGAGATAGATCAAGGCGGTTGCGGGGAAAGTTGAGTACCTTTGTCATACATGCTGGATTCGGGGCGCTGCCTGCGTTCGCAGGCAGCGCCCAACCTTAAACTCCGCTGCGTTGTGTTTTTTACGAAAGGAATGACAATGAAATTTGGATTGATTCTCGCGGCGGTCGCTGCCGTTTCCTTCGCCGCGCCGGTTCTGGCCGATGGCAAGGCGCTTTACCTGGAAAAGACTTGCGTCGCCTGTCACGGCAAGGATGCAAAGAAGCCCTTGACGCCGGAATATCCGAGGCTGGCGGGACAGAACGCCAAGTACGCCGAGCGGCAGATGCTGGACATCAAGAGCGGTGCGCGCGCCAATGGCAATGCGGCAGCAATGAAGGGCGTCATGCACCTTGTATCCGAAGCGGAAATCAAGGAGCTGGCGAAGTATCTCTCGGAGATCAAATAGCCGGATGAGCGGCACTGCGTTGTGCAGGCAAACACAGGCTTTGATGGATATCAATGAACTCTTATATACCTGTGCCACCATGACTCGGCCATTAAATACTGACAAGGAAACCAAAATGTACAAGGCATTGACACTCGCGCTCTCGATGGCGCTGATTCCCGCATTCGCAATGGCCGGGCCGCCGCCCGAAAAGAAGGCCGGCATCGAATCCAAGGACTACAAATGGAACGCCCAGGAGGGCGAGAAGATCGAGGCTCTGCAGAAGAAGGGCGACCCCAAGGCCGGCAAGGAAGGCTACGAGGTCTGTGGCGCCTGTCACCTGCCTTCCGGCGCCGGGCGCTCCGACGGCACCTTCCCGCAGCTGGCCGGTCAGCACACGACGGTGCTGATCAAGCAGATGGCCGACATTCGCGCCGGCCTGCGCGACAACCCGACCATGTATCCGTTTGCCAAGGAATTGGTCGACGCGCAGGAACTGGCCAATGTCTCGGCCTATATCGAGAAACTTTGCATCCCGGTCGATCATGGCAAGTACGAGGGTGCCGACGCCGCCAAGCAGGTTGCCGACGGCAAGACGATGTACGAGAAGGAATGCATCGAATGCCACAAGGCCAACGGCGAGGGCGTCAAGGACAAGTTCTATCCCGTTCTGGCAGGTCAGCACTACAAGTACCTGCTGCGCCAGATGACCGAGATCCGCGACGGCAAGCGCCGCAACGCCAATCCGGACATGGTCAAGATCATCAAGAAGTACGATGACAAACAACTGGTGGCGATTTCGGCCTATCAGTCCAGCCTGAGCATGCCCGGATCGATGTGCAAGCCCGCAGCCAAGGGCGGCAAGAAGAAGTAAGCGGCCGTTCCGGGGCTTCCGCGCTCCGACCCCTGCCGGGGCGCGGAAAACCTCCAGCCGGCCCGCAATCCACTCCCCCATACAGAGAACAAAATGCTAGACCAAAAAAAGCAGAACCTGCTGATCCGAGGCCTGACCCTGGTGGCACTGGTGGCCTTGATCGCCGCCTACTTTGCGCCGATATGGTGGGTTTCGCTGACGGCGCCGAATTACCCCAAGGACGCTTTTCCCGACGGCATTCGCATCCACTTTCACTTCAACGGCGTGTTCAACGGCTGCACGGCGGTCGGCAAGGGCACCCGCATGGGCAACGAAACCCTGCAGGCCGACGTGGGTGAGGACACCCCTCGCTACAATCCGATCCTGGACAAGGACAAGGACGTGAACAAGGAGGCGAAGAGCCTCGACTGCGTCCACGAAATGAATACCATCAACCACTACGTGGGTATGTACCCGATCGACACGGGCTCTCCGGTCGAATTGCGCTTGTCGAAGTTTCTTTTCGGCTGGTTCGCCGTCATGCTGCTGGGATTCATGGCGACCGAGCGCAGGAATCAACTGAAGATTCTCGGCATCGGCTTCGCGGCGGTTGCCGCCTGGATGGTGGTCGACCAGGTCGTCATGGGTCAGCTGGACGCCTTCGCTGCCCACTACTATCACGAGGCGAGCACTTTCTTCAATCAGCCCGACGTCCTGGACCGCTGGAAGGCCAATCTGATACTCGCCACCCAGGTGTCGATGGTAGGGATCATCGCGGCGATGCTGATCGTCCTGCTGGGGGTCTGGAAGATTCCCCGCTTCTCGTTGCTGCTGCCCTTGGCGCCGGCCCTGCTGCCGCTCTTCTTCGTCATCGACTATGCCGGCTGGCTGTGGTTCTTCGGCCACAACATGCACCCCTGGGGCGCTTTTACGGTCAAGCCATTCATGCCCACCGTGTTCGGCGAGGGCAAGGTGGCGCAGTTCTCGACCTTCTCCTATCCCTACTGGGGCTATGCGCTGCTGCTGATCGTGTTCGGCTGCCTGATGATGGCGCTGCTGCTGCGCCGCCGGCAGATGCGCGAGTCCTAGGGTGTCGCCATGAAACTGAAACGCTGGCTGGCGCTGCTGCCGGCCTTGCTGCTCGGTGTCTCGTCGCTGCTCACGGCGCGTCCGGCCGACTACGAGGCAAGCGACGACAAGCCTCCCGGTCTGGGGGCGACCGCGGATCTGTCCACGGCACCCCGGGTCGGCGTCGATCGGCCCAAGCCCACCTATATGCTGCACGAGCGCGACAAGCGCGTGCATGGCCTGAAGCCCTTCCAGAACCTGGTCGATGCGGCACCGGCCGGTTCGACCCTGAGACCGCCGCCGGGAAACTATTCGGGGCCGGTGGTGATGACCAAACCGCTGGTCATCGAAGGCTCCGGATCGGTGACCATCGATGCCGGCGACAAGGGCACGGTGTTTTCGCTGCAAACCGACGGCGCCGTCTTGCGCGGGCTGCACCTGACAGGCTCCGGCGATTCGCACGACACCGACGATTCCTGCCTCGACGTGCGCGGTCACCGCAACGTCATCGAGAACCTGGTCATCGACAACTGCCTGTTCGGCATCGACTTGAAGCAGTCGAGCGACAGCATCGTCAAAGGCAACAAGGTGCGCTCCAAGCCGCGCGATCTGGGCGTGCGCGGCGACGGCCTGCGGCTCTGGTACAGCGATCGCAATCTGATCGAGGGCAATGAAATTTCCGATTCGCGCGACATGGTGGCCTGGTACTCCCACGACAACATCTATCGCGGCAATGTCGGCACGCGCAGCCGCTACTCGATCCACTTCATGTTCGCCAACAACAACGTGGTCGAGAACAACCGCTTCTACGACAATTCGGTGGGGGTCTATTTCATGTACACCGAGGGCGGCGTGCTGAAGAACAACCTGATCTCCCACGCCAACGGCGCAACCGGCATGGCGATCGGCTTCAAAGAGGCGAGCAATACGGTGATCGAAGGCAACGAGATCGTTTATTGCGCCGTCGGCATCGGTTCCGATCTGTCACCCTTCCAGCCCGACAGCAAGATCTGGGTGCGCAACAACCGCTTCGCCTACAACGGCATCGCCATCAAGCTGACCTCCGAACTCGGCGGCAATGTCGTCACCGACAATGTCTTCGAAGGCAACCTGACCAACGTGGTGCAGGCCGGCCGCGGCAGCTCCGGCCTCAATCAATGGCGCGGTAATTACTGGGACGACTACCAGGGTTTCGACCGCGACGGCAACGGCACCGGCGACACGCCCTACGAGCTCTATGCCTATGCCGACCAGATATGGATAGAACTGCCTCCGGCACGTTTCTTCAAGACCGCGCCGGTGCTGGAACTGCTGGATTTTCTTGAACGCCTGGCGCCGTTTTCCTCGCCCGAGCTGACGCTCAAGGACGAACAACCGCGCTTTCGCAAGCCGCAACCGGACCAGGCCAGGGTGACGGGATGAGCGAGTCGAAACCACCGGACAGCGCCAAGCCGCCGGATACGCCGGCGCCCCCGTCGCGCGAGCGCATGCAACAGGCGCGGCGGCGCTGGTTGCGCACCATCCTGCTCACCGGCGGGGTGATGGGCGCCGCGCTTTCGGGTTTTCTGCCCCTGGTCTACGCCCGCACCAAGCGTCTGCGGCCGCCCGGCGCGCTGGACGAAAAGGATTTCCTGTCCTCCTGCATCAAGTGCGGCCAGTGCGTGCAGGTCTGCCCGGTGCAGGCGATCAAGCTGGCCGACCTGGTCGATGGCTTCGGCGTCGGCACGCCTTACATAGACGCGCGCGAACAGGCCTGCGATTTTTCCTGCGATGCCGTGCAGTGCATCCTGGCCTGTCCAACCGGATCACTGGTGTACAAGAAGCCGGCCTTCCTCGGCTCGCGCAAGGGCGCCAAGCTGGCCGCCGCGCCCATCCTCAAGGCCAAGGAAAAGGATGCCGAGCCGACCCTGAACCTCAGCGAGCGTATCGGCGTCGCACGCCTGACGCGGCCGGAAGCCTGCCTGGCGATCCAGGGCAAGGGCTTCAAGGGCCAGGTGCGGGGGCCGTCGTTCAAGGGGCGCCTGCGCTACATGGAGGTCAACCGCTGGAAGCCGATCGGCGTCGCCGAACATCCTTATGATCTGGCCGAATGCGATCTGTGCGTGCGCGAATGTCCGGTCAAGGGCGCGATTTCCATCGAAACCGTGTTCGCACCCGACGGCAGCAAGCGCAAGTCGCCCGTGGTGCATGAGCCCTGCGTCGGTTGCGGCGTCTGCGAAATGATCTGTCCAGTCGAGCCGACCTGCATCGTGGTCGACGCGCGCGAGGTCTGGAACACGTGAACACCTTCCTCAAGCGCCGCTTCTTCGACCAGATCGCCGTGATGTTCGGCCGCGAGCCGAAAAAGCCGGCGGCGATTTCCGAGCCTGCCCAGCAGATTCATGTACTCAAGCGCGCCACCAACAAGGAAAAGCTGCAGGCGGCGACCCTTGCCCATGAGCGGGCGAAGAAGGTGCACAAGTGGCGCAATCGGCGCTGGGCGGTGCTGATAGTCGCCAACCTGATGTTCACCTTCTCCTTCTGGCTGGATATCCAGATCCTCGAAGGCGCACTGACCGCCTCGCGCTTCGTCGGCTTCCATCTGATCGATCTCAACTCGGCGCTGCAGGTGATGCTGGCGCACAAGCACATCATCGTCAATCTGGTGATCGGCACGGCCACAGTCTTTGTGCTCTGGCTGATTCTCGGCGGGCGCAGTTTCTGTTCCTGGGTCTGCCCTTATCACCTGGTTGCGGAATGGGCGGAGAAGATCCATCTCTACCTGGTAAAGAAGAAGCTGGTGACCGACCAGAACATCGACCGCCGCCTGCGCACCCTCTCGTGGATCGTCTTTGCCGCGCTCGCGCTGGCCACCGGCTACACGGTGTTCGAATCGATTTCGCCGACCGGCATCCTGTCGCGGGCGCTGATCTACGGCCCGGGTCTGGCCCTGCTCTGGGTGCTGGCGCTGCTGGTGTTCGAGGTGTTCTTTTCGCGCCGCGCCTGGTGCCGCTACGCCTGTCCGATCGGCCTCACCTACGGCGTGGTCGGCATCCTCTCGCCGGTGCGCATCAAGTACAAGCTCGACAACTGCTTCCACGAAGGCGACTGCCGCAAGGTCTGCCTGGTGCCCCACGTGCTCGACACGGTGATCAAGGGCCGCGCGGTGGATACCGAAGTTCCGATCGGTCCCGACTGCACGCGCTGCGGACTGTGTGTCGACACCTGCCCGACGGGTTCGCTCACCTTTGACGTCAAGGGACTGTCGAAACTGCTATGAAGACCCTTGATCCGCAGATTACGCAGATTTCACCGATTAATGCGGACGCAATTTCGGTTTTTAATCTGCGAAATCTGCGTAATCTGCGGACAACGCTTTTCGTTCTTCCTCCCAAGCCATGATCAGTTTTTCGCACGTCACCAAAAGCTTTCGCAAGTCGCGCGTGCTCGACGACATCAGCCTCGACATCGGCTTGTCCGAGCGCGTCGCGCTGATCGGCTCCAACGGCGCCGGCAAGACCACGCTGATCCGCTGCCTGCTCGGCGAATACACCTTCGACGGCCGCGTCAGCATCGACGGCCGCGACCCGCGCCAGGAGCGCACGGCGGTGCTGGGATCGATCGGCTTCGTGCCGCAACTGCCGCCACCGCTGAAAATGCCGGTGGCGCAGTTGATCGATTTTTCCGCCGCGCTGTGCGGCACCGACCCGGCGCGCATTCACCAACTGGCGCAGCGCCTGGGACTCGACCTGGCGCCGATCCTGACGCGGCCCTTCGTCAAGCTTTCCGGCGGCATGAAGCAGAAGCTGCTGATCGCGATCGCGCTGGGGCGGGATGCGAAGGTGCTGGTGATGGACGAGCCGGCGGCCAACCTCGACCCCGAGGCGCGCAAGATCTTCTTCGAACTCCTCGCCGAACGCCAGGAGGACGTCACCATGCTGATTTCCAGCCATCGCCTGAACGAGGTCTCGGCGCTGGTGAATCGGGTGGTCGAAATGGACATGGGCAAGGTCGTGCTCGACGATCGCGTCGCCGACGACGTCTCGCTGTCCGGCCAGTTCGGCTGCCGCATTTCGCTCAAGCGTAGCGAGCCTGCATTTGCCAAGGCGATGCAGGCCTGGAATTTCCGCGATCTGGGCGACGGGCTGGAATGGGAGGGCGTGGTGCCGGGCCCCGATCGTCTGCGCTTCATGGGCATGACCTCGCGCTACGTGGCGCTGATCAGCGATTATTCGCTGCACGAGGCGCCGCCCGCGCCAGCCCCTGCGGCAGGCAATGCCGTCGGCGCCGGCGGCGCGGCGCAATACAAAGTTGGCGCTGGCGCCACGGTGATCTGATGGACCGCCGCCGCTTCCTCGCTGCCGCCGTCCATGGCTTTGCGCTGACGCCCATCGCGGCCGCCCTGTCGGCCTGCGGCAGTTCCGGCGCCTGGCCCGAAGGCATGGCCGAGATCAAATGGGACCGCGATACCTGCACGCGCTGCAGCATGGTCATATCCGATCGCCGCTTTGCCGCCGAGCTGCGCGGCGGCGAGAAGAATACGGTGTTCAAATTCGACGACATCGGCTGTGCCGTGTTCTGGATGCGCGACAAGCAGAAGGATTACCCCTGGCTGGCGGACCCGGCCACGCGCTTCTGGGTCGCCGACGCCGGCGCTGGTACTGGCCCGGGCGAGAAATGGCTGGAGGCGCGCAAGGCCTATTACAGCGGCGGCAAGATGTCGCCGATGGCCTACAACCTGGGCGCCAAGGTTTATGCCGAGGCCGGCGATCTCGGATTCGAGGAAATGCGTCAGCACGTGCTGGCCAAAGGCAAATAAGGGACTGCATGAACTTCAAGACCAAAATATTTGCCACAGAGGACACAGAGAGCACAGAGAAACCCAGGATGACGTCTTTCCTCTGTGACCTCTGTGTCCTCTGTGGCCAAAATGGGTTTTTCGTATGAAACAACTCTGGCTCACCGCCAAGCTCGACATCGTCGAATCCCTGCGTGCGCGCTGGTTCCAGGTCTATACCCTGGTGTTCGGCGGCATCGTCGCCCTGCTGTTCCTGTTCGGCCTGACCGAATCGCGTGTGCTGGGCTTCATCGGCCTGTCGCGCCTGCTGGTCACCTATATCCAGCTGACCATGGCGATCCTGCCGATCTTCGTCCTCATCACCACGGTGCGCTCGGTGGCGGGCGACCGCGAGGCCGGCGTCTATGAATACCTGCTGTCGCTGCCGGTGTCGCTGGCGGCCTGGTTCTGGGGCAAGATTCTCGGCCGCTACATCGTGATCTTCCTGCCGGTGTTCGGCGCCATGGTGCTGGCGGTGCTGATCGCGCTGCTGCGCGGGATCGAGGTGCCGTGGGGCATGTTCGGCTATTACACGGCGCTGCTGGCGGTGATGGCGGCCTGCTTCCTCGGCATCGGCATGCTGATCTCGGCGCTGGCGCGCAGCACCGACATGGCGCAGGGTGCCGCCTTCCTGGTCTGGCTGACGCTGTTGCTGTTCCTCGACCTGATCCTGCTCGGCGTGATGATCCAGGGTAAGGTCTCGCCGGAAGTCGCGGTCACTGTCGCGCTGGCCAACCCGCTGCAGGTGTTCCGCACGGCGGCCCTGGCGCTGTTCGATCCGCAGTTGATCGTGCTCGGCCCTTCGGCCTACGTCATCCTCGACCTGTTCGGCGTGACCGGCTACAAGGTTTTCGCGCTGGCCTATCCGACGCTGGTCGGCATTGCGGCGGCGAGCTTGGGTTACCAACTGTTCCGTCGCGGCGACCTGCCATGAGGAGGCTGCTGGCAGCCTTGCTGCTGGCCTGCGGCAGCCTGTCCGCCCTGGCCGGCGAGAAGCTGTCGAGCGCGCCGCTGTTCGCCGCCACGCTGTTCGACCTCGACAACAAGGCGGTGGCCTTCGCCGCTTACCGAGGCAAGCCGCTGATCGTGAATTTCTGGGCGCGTTGGTGCCCGCCCTGTCGGGTCGAGATCCCCGAACTGGTCCAGGTCCAGACGCGACACAAGGCGCGCGGCGTCGAGGTCATCGGCATCAGTCTCGAAAGCGATGCGCCGCCGGTGCGCGATTTCGCCAAGGCCTACGACATCAATTACACCGTGCTGCTGACGCGCGACAAGGGCGTCGCTTTGTTGCAGGCGCTTGGCAACGCCAAGGCCGGTCTGCCCTACACTGTGGTCCTCAACCGCCGCGGCGAGATCGTGGGCAGCAAGCTCGGCGCGATGAACGGAGCCGAACTGGAAGCCGCCGCCGCAGCGGCGCTCCAATGACCAACAGCCAGACCGAAGGAAGCGAGACATGCCGAAGCCGCTGGAACCGACCCTGGATGCCCTGCCCAATCCCTTCCTGCGCTACTTTGCGGCGACCCGGCCGGCCTTTCTTTCCGTCACCTTCGTCGGCTGCCTGCTGGGCCTCGCCACCGCTGCCTGGTCGGGCAGCATGATCGACCCGGCGCTGGCCACCGTGACGCTGTTCTTCGCCCTGATGGCGCACGCCGGCGCCAACGTCATCAACGACTACTACGACGCGCTGTCGGGCTGCGACGGCGCCAACACCGAACGCCAGTTTCCCTTCACCGGCGGCAGCCGTTTCATCCAGAACGGCGTCCTCTCCCTGCGTGCCACCGGCATACTCGGCTATGCGCTGCTGGCGGTGGTGGTGCCGGCCGGCCTCTGGCTGACCGCGGTCAGCGCCTCTGGGCTGATGCTGATCGGGCTGGCCGGCCTGGTGGTGGGCTGGGCCTATTCGGCGCCGCCGCTGAAGCTGCAGAGCCGTGGCCTGGGCGAGTTCGCCATCACCGCCGGCTGGCTGCTGGTGGTGGTCGGCAGCGACTTCGTGCAGCGCCATGGATTCGCCTTCGCTCCCGTCGCCAGCGGCCTGGGCTTCGCCCTGCTGGTGGCCAACGTGCTCTACATCAACCAGTTCCCGGACGTGAAGGCCGATGCCGGCGCGGGCAAGAACACCCTGGTGGTGCGTCTGGGCGTGGCGCGGGCGCGCTGGGGCTATGTGCTGATTGCCGCACTGGCCTACGGCTGGCCGCTGCTGATGGTGTTGCTGGGCCATCTTCCCTGGGGGGCATTGATCGCCTTGCTGCCCGCCATTACCAGCGTCGCCGCGGCGCGGCGGCTCTGGTCTCGCGCGGGGCAGCCGGCGGAACTCATTCCTGCGCTCAAGATGACAATTCTCGCCGCGAGCACCCATGGCCTGTTGCTGGCCGTCATCCTCGGCTTGCCGTGGAGCCGCGAGATTTGAGTGCTTGG
The DNA here is from genome assembly GCF_031426875.1 of Sulfuritalea sp. Lineage (NCBI taxonomy): Bacteria > Pseudomonadati > Pseudomonadota > Betaproteobacteria > Nitrosomonadales > Sterolibacteriaceae > Sulfuritalea > Sulfuritalea sp. Next base: position 47,394 of record NZ_JASJPC010000042.1, on the reverse strand, counting down.
GATTAAGGGGCGGGGCGACGATGCAGGAGGAAATTCCCCTCGACGGCAGCTTCGGCAGGCAGTCGGTCAGCGCGGCGGAGCGGCGCCAGCGTATCGGCGAGGTTTTCAGGGCCATCGCGCCGCGCTACGACCTGATGAACGACTTGATGAGCTTTGGCATCCACCGCATGTGGAAACGCAGGCTGGCTGCTCGGGTGGCCACGGTGAGCGGAGTTGCAGTGGATCTCGCCGGCGGTACCGGGGATGTGGCGCGACTGCTTGCTGACGGCCGGCGCCAGGTGGTGGTTTGCGATCCGAGTTTGCCGATGATGGCGGCGGGGCGCGGGAAAATCACACACGGATCGCGGCGTGCGACAAAAGTTGGCGTTGGCGGGACGGCGATCGGCCGCAAGGATGACTTATCCCCCCTGTGCTGGGTGGCCGGCGAGGCCGAAAAACTGCCCCTCGCCAACGCCAGCGTGGACCTGCTGACGGTCGCCTTCGGTCTGCGCAATGCCACCAGCCTACCGCTTGCGCTGCGCGAGATTTTGCGTGTGCTGAAGCCCGGCGGCCGTTTTGTCTGCCTCGAATTCTCGCGGCCCGCGCCCTGGCTGGCTCCGTTCTACGACCTCTATTCCTTCCTGGTGATTCCGCGCCTGGGGGCGCTGGTGGCGCGGTCGCCGCAGGCCTATCAGTACTTGGTGGAGTCGATCCGGCGTTTTCCGGATCAGCGCGAATTCGCCGCCCTCATGCAAGGGAAGGGATTTGGCGCCGTGCACTGGGAGAACCTGTCCTTCGGCATCGCCTGCCTGCATTTCGGGCTCAAGCCCGAAATGCAGACAGGCGAGAGGATGTGGGCTCTCCCCCCATCCCCCTCTCCGGGAGAGGGGGCGACTGATTTGTCTGCCATTGGCAGAACAACGCACAGGCAATGAAGCCGGAATTGCCGCCTGCGCTGATCGCCGCACCTCCGACCGGCTGGCGCGTCTGGTGGACCGCGACGCGCCCGCGCACCTTGAGCATCGCCGCGACGCCGGTGCTGGTCGGCACCGCGCTGGCCCTGGCCGAGGGCGCCACGCCAGCCTGGCTGGCCATGCTGGCCGCGCTGTGCTGCGCATTGCTGATTCAGGTGGGTACCAATCTGCATAACGATGCGGCCGATTTCGAGCGCGGCACCGATCGGCCCGACCGCATCGGGCCGCTGCGCGTGACGGCGGCGGGATGGGCGAGCCCGGCCGCGGTGCGGCGCGCCGCCGCGATCAGCTTCGCCCTGGCCTTGCTGCTGGGCACCTACCTGGTGGCCATCGGCGGCTGGCCGATCCTCGCCGCGGGCCTCGCCTCGCTGCTGGCGGGCTGGTCGTATTCGGGCGGGCGCCACCCGATTTCCCATACGCCGCTGGGCGAGCTGTTCGTCCTGATATTTTTCGGGCTGGTCGCCGTCGCCGGCAGCCATTGGTTGCAACTGGGCGCCACCTCGGCGAATGCCTGGCTGGCCGGGTTCGTGGTCGGCATGCCGGCGGCAGCGGTGTTGCTGGTGAACAACTACCGCGACCTGGAACAGGATCGGCGCGCCGGTCGCCGCACCCTGGCCGTGCTGCTCGGTCGCACCCGCGCCCGCCGGGTCTATTTCACCCTGATGATGCTGCCATTTCCCGTGATGCTCGTTCTGGCGCTGCGCGACCGGCCCGGCGCCGCGCTCGGTCTGCTGGCCTTGCCGTTTTGTTTGTTGCTGTGCCGGCGACTGGCCATTACCGCACCAGGACCGGCGCTCAACCTGTTGCTGGCCGCCACCGCGCGCGCCGGTTTTGTCACGGCCGCGCTGCTGGCGCTGGGCCTCCTGCTGTTCTGATCCCGCCTGCTGCGCTCAATGATGAAAATATCATGTAATCCCGTTGTCGTTGTCGCGGCTTGCCTGTCCTTCGCCATCGGGTCGCCGCGCGTGTCGGCGGCCGATTTCAGCGACACGGCGCTGGCCTATCGCTACGGCAGCAATTTCACCGAGCCGGCCCGGCCGCAAGACATCGGCAAAAATATCCTGACGCTGAGCCACGTCAATAGCGGCAAGAGCGGACTCCACGCGCTGAGTCTGGAAGGCCGCTATTCCGACCGCGACGACCCGGCGCGGAACTCGACCGAAGGCGCCACCGAGTACCTGTTCAACTACCGTTACCAGCTGGCCGCTGCCAGCGTACTGGACCAGCCGCTGGCCTTCGGCCCGGTGGGCGATATGGCGCTGATGGCCGGCATCGACCTCACGACCAAGGACACCCTGTTCGCCCCGCGCAAACGCGCCTGGGTGTTTGGCCCCGTGCTCAAATTCGATGTGCCCGGTTTCCTCGACCTGGCACTGCTGCACTACAAGGAGCGCAACCACAAAGGCATTCCCGGCACGCCGCATCCCGATCACAGCTTCGAGGGCACCTGGATGGTCAACGCCATGTGGGGCATTCCCTTTCGGCTCGGGGCCACGTCCGCCGTATTCAATGGAATGTTCAACCGACTGGGCGAGAAGGGCAAGGACTTCAATGACATTCCCAGCGTTGGGGAAACCCTGCTGCGCATCAACATGATGGTCGATCTGGGCCAGACCTTCGGGCTGGGGAAAAAGACGCTCATGGCGGGCGTCGGCTACGAATGGTGGAAGAACAAGTACGGTACCCCGGCCGGGATCGGTACCCACACCAGGACGCCGACCCTGCACGTCGAGACGCACTTTTAGGAGCCGGCGATCATGGTGATCGACAAATTACTGCCGCTGGCCCTGGCCTTCATCATGTTTTCGCTCGGCCTGACGCTGGTGCTCGCCGATTTCAAGAGGGTCTTCACCCGGCCGAAAGCCATGGTGGTCGGCTTGCTCGGGCAGTTGCTGGTGGTGCCGATGTCTGCCTTTGCCGTCGCGCTGGCTTGGGGCCTGGCGCCCGAAATGGCGGTCGGGCTGATGATTCTCGCGGCCTGTCCGGGCGGCGTCAGCTCGGGTCTGCTGACCCATCTGGCGCGCGGCGATACCGCACTGTCGATTTCCCTGACGGCGGTGACCAGCGTTGCCGCCGTCGTCACGATACCCCTGGTCGTCGACTTGGCGATGCGGCAGTTCATGCAAAGCGGAGTGGGCGTGGATTTCCCGCTGCTGCAGATGGTGCGCGGCGTGTTTCTGCTGACCAGCGTGCCGGTGGTGCTGGGCATGAGTTTGAAGGCCTGGCGCCCGGCGCTCGCCCTGCGCCTGGAGCGTCCGACCGGGCGGCTGGCGACCGTGCTGTTCATCCTCATCGTGCTGGCGACGTTTGTCAGCCAGCGCCAGGTGCTGCTCGACAATCTGGGCAGCATCGGTCCGGCGGCGATGCTGCTCAACCTGCTGGTGATTTCTGCGGGCCTGGCCATGGCGGCGGCGTCCGGCTTGCGGCGGCGCGACCGGATCGCCGTCGCCACGGAATGCGGCCTGCAAAATGCCGGGCTCGGCATATTCATCGCCGCCGGCATCATGCAGTCGCCGACGATGACCGTGCCCAGCGTGGTCTATGCCTTGCTGATGAATTTTGGCGCCATCGGCTTCGTGATCCTGATGCGCAGCGTCGACCGCACCGCGACGGGCACCCTGGCCGAGCCCGTCGGCCGATGAAACTACTGGGCTGCCTGTCGGCGCTGCTCGCGCTGCCGGCTCTCGCCGCGCCGCCGCTGCCGCTGCAGCCGCTGATCGATGCCGCGCCGGCCGGCGCCACACTGCGCCTGGCGCCGGGTGCCTACGCCGGCCCGGTGCATATCAGCCGGCCGCTGACCCTGGATGGCGGGCGGCAGGCCGTCATCGTCGGCAACGGCCGCGGCACGGTGCTCTCGGTCGCGGCCAACGGCGTCACCCTGCGCGGTCTGCGCCTGACCGGCAGCGGCGAACTGCACGACCACGTCGATGCCGGCATCCTGCTGGAGGGCGACGACCATCGGGTCGAGGACAACCAGATCGACGACGTGCTGTTCGGCATCCATCTCAAGCAGGTGCGCCGCTCGCGCATCGCCGGCAACCGCATCACCGGCAAGGATCTCGCGCCGGCCATGCGCGGCGATGGCCTGCGCGTCTGGTACAGCCAGCACAACGTGATCGAGGGCAACCATTTCACGCGCGCGCGCGACCTGACCTTCGCCAACTCGGCGGACAACCGCATCGTCGGCAACGAATTCAGCGACGGCCGCTACGGCATGCACATCATTTTTTCGCCGCGGCTGCTGGTCGAGAACAATCGCCTGACGGCCACCGGCACCGGCATCGTGGTGCTGTATTCGCCGGGCCTGGTGCTGCGCGGCAACCATGTCGCGCATGCCCTGACCGACGGCGGTGGCGGCATCGTGTTCAAGGAAAGCGACGATGCCCTGGTCGAGCACAACGAAGTCCTGCACTGCTCGGTCGGGCTGCGGGTCGACGCACCGCCGCAGTCACTCGGGGCGCTGACGGTGCGCCACAACCGCTTTGCCCACAACGTCGTCGGCATGTTCTTCTATGGCGAGGAGGGCGGCCATCGCATTCACGACAACCGCTTCGAGAACAACCTGAACACAGTGGCGATCAGCGCGCCGGGCGCCGGCAGCGCCAATGTCTGGCGCGGCAATTTCTGGGATGAATACCGGGGCTTCGACCGCAACCGCGACGGCGTCGGCGACACGCCGCACGAGCTGCGGCTGTATGCCGACAGGATCTGGATGGAAACCCCGATGACGACTTTTTTCCGCAATTCGCCGGCGCTCGAAATCCTGGATTTCCTCGAGCGCCTGGCGCCGTTTTCCTCGCCGCATCTCGTGTTGCGCGATCCCGCGCCACGCATGCGCTGAGCCCACAATCAATCTAGCAAACCAAGGAAGACCTCATGAAACCATCGCGAATCACCCTGCTGCTGCTTGTCGCCGTGCTGTCAGCGCCAACTCTTGCGGCCGACGCCGAGGCCGGCCTGCTGGCGATCAAGGCGCTCGGCAAGCTGAACGGCCAGGCGCTGGCCTGTGCCCAGATGCCGGCCGCCGCGCGGGCCAAGTCGCTGATGCTGGCCCATGCGCCGAAGACCCAGCGCTTCGGCGACGCCTACGAGGAGGCCACCCAGGCCGCCTACCTGGCGCAGACGCGCGCGACGGACCCGTGCCCGGAGCCCTTGCGGCTCACCGATCAACTCAATCAGCTGACGCTGCAACTGGCCGCGACACTTCCCGTCGGCGGCGCGGCGTCGAAGTAGCATGGTGCGTCTGTCCGCGGCTGCGGTTTTTCTTGCGACGCTGTGCTGCGGCCCACTGGCGGCGGCGCAGTCCGCGCCGCCATCCGCGCATCTGCTCGGGGCGGAAGTGCCGGCCGGCATCGCGCCGCGCTACCTGCTGATGAACCCGCAGGGCCGGGCAGTGAGCCAGGAGGATTTTCGCGGGCGTTTCCAGCTGGTGACTTTCGGCTTCGTCTCCTGTCCCGACGTCTGCCCGACCACGCTGCTGGAGTTCCGGCACGTCCTGGCATTGCTCGGCGAGCGGGCCGCGCGCCTACAGGCGATCTTCATCACCGTCGACCCGGAACGCGACACGCCCGCGGTCCTGCGCGAATACACGGCCGCCTTCGACACCCGCATCCTTGGCCTCAGCGGCTCGGCCGAGCTGGTGCGGCGGGCGGCGGACAGCTTTCGCGTGCAGTACGAACAGGTGCGCGAGCCGGGCGCGGCACCCGGTCAATACACCATGAACCATACCGCCGGCATGTACCTGCTCGACGGCCGCGGGCAGTTCCTGAGCAAGTTCGCCTATGCCATGCCGGCCGCGGAAATCGCCGCCCGGATCGGCGCGGCCATGACCGCCGCCGGCATTCCCTGAGCGCAGGCGACCTTGTCCAGTTTGGGCACTGCCGGCCGGCGCCATTTTCTCGCCGCGAGTCTCGGCCTCGGCGGTGCGCTGCTGGCACCGCGCGTGCTCGGCAAATCCCTGCCCGAACTCCTGCCGCCCGCCGGCGCCCGCTGCGTGCTGATCGTCGGCGGCGGCTGGGGCGGGCTCACGGCCGCGCGCCGCCTGCGCCAGCTGGCGCCGGAGCTGGATGTCGTGCTGATCGAGCGGCAGGCGAGCTTCCGCTCGCTGCCGCTGAGCAACAAATGGCTGGTCGACAGAACGCCCGATGCGCCGATGCAACAGGACTACGGCAGGGTAGCGGAGGCTCATGGCTATCGTGTAATCCGCGCCGAGGTCACGGCGATCGACCGTGAACAGCGCCGCGTCCATACCGCGCAGGGAACGCTGGGCTATGACTGGCTGATACTCGCGGCAGGCATACGCCACGATTACGGCGCCTGGTTCGGCGACGAGGCGCGCGCCGCCGACGCGGCGCGAAAGCATTTTCCCGCCGGCTTCATGGCCGACGAACTCGACGCCGTGAAGCGCAAGCTGGCCGAATTCCAGGGCGGCGAGCTGCTGATGACCATTCCGCCGCCGCCGGCGCGCTGCCCGCCGGCGCCATACGAGCGGGCGGTGATGATCGCCTGGATGCTGAAGACGCGGCGCATCCGGGGCCGCCTGATCCTGGTCGATCCCGGCGGCGGCATGCAGCGCTTCAACCGCGTGTTCGCCGAACGCTACAAAGATCAGATCGTGCATCTGACGCATGCGCCGGTGAAATCCATCGATCCCTTCCGGAAGACCCTGAGCACGGAATTCGACGAGATCAAATTCGACGATGCGATCCTGATACCGCCACAGCAGGCAGCCGGCCTGGTCGGGCAAGCCGGGCTGGCGGGGCGCGATGCCGCGGGCCAGCCCAGCGGCTGGGCCGAGTTCGATCCGCTGCATCTGCACGCGATCGGCGACGAGCGCGTGTTCCTGGTCGGCGACCTGCTGGGCAAGGTCTCGCCGCTCTTCGGCCACTATCCGAAGAGCGCGCACCTGGCCAGTCATCTCGGCCGCATCGCCGCCGCCGAAATCGCCGCGCGCGCCCAGGGTAAGTCGCCGCCGCAGCTATTGCCCGAGAGCGTCTGCCATGTGCATACCGACGCCGAGCCGATGGAAATGATGCGCATCGACGCCACTTACCGCCTGCGCGGCGACGGCCTGATCGCCCAGACCGTGCGCCAGCACGAAGACCCGCAACCGCGCGGCGAGGACGCGCAGTGGGCGCAGGGGCTTTACGGTGAAATGCTGGCGCCGCAGCCGTTCTCGGCGATGTAGGGTGGATGTAGGGCCGACGTAGGGCCGACGTAGGGCGGACTTCAGTCCGCCATCCACCTTTGGCCGGCTGAAGCCGGCCCTACAAGGCCATCCGCCCCCGCGAGGGGCTTTGTCGCAGGTCTTGCGCAGCGCCAGCTGCTGGCATTAATGTCGGGCGAAGGTGGAGGCCTTGCCGTCGGGGCCTACGAGCAGGGTGTTGTAGGCCTCGCGGCGGATTTCGCGGTCCTGGCTGGCGTTGTCGAGGATGGTGCAGGCCGTTTCGCAGAAGGGATTGGACAGCTCCCGCCCCGGTGCGCCGCGCGGCAGGCCGGGCACGGCCAGGCCGCGCGCGCTGGGCTTTTCCTTGAGCAGCAGCTTGATGTCCTCGGCCGGCACGTGGCCTTCGATGAAATAGCCGGCAACCCTTGCGGTGTGCACCGATTCGAGTTCCGCCGGCACGTTGAGCCAGCGCTTGAGCTTCGGCATATTGGCAATGGGAACTTCTTCCATGCTGACCTCGAAGCCGTTCTTGCGCAGGTGGTCGGCCCAGTCGATGCAGGCCAGGCAGGGGCTGGGGGCATAGACCAGCACCGGCGGCAGCGGCTCCGCGGCGGCGGCAGGCGCGCCGCAGGCCGTGGCGGCAATCAGCAGGAGGACGCCGCGGACGGTCTTCAACACGGCTTGCCGGGCTTGCAGCCCTTGAGTATCCACAGCGATATTTCGCCGGCCAGTTCGTCGGCGCGCACCTTGCGCGCCAGGCTCAGCACATCGCGCCCGGCATCGGTCTTCAGGGCCGGGTCGGCGCCTGCCTGCAGCAGCAATTTGCCGTTCGCGGTGCGCGTGGAAAACGCCGCCATGTGCAGCGGCGTGCGGCCTTCGCCGTCGCGCGCATTGACCGCCGCGCCGGCCGCCAGCAAGGCCTTGAGCGGGCCGCTGTCCTCGTTCATTGCCGCATAGTGCAGGGGCGTGATGCCCAGCGCGGTGCGCGCGTCGCGCGCCTGGGGCGACTGCTGCAGGATCCGCTCGACCTCCTGGCGCGTGCCCATGCGCGCCGCGTCGTGGATCGGCTGCTCGTTCATGCCCAGCGTGGCTTGTGCAAGAATGGAACCCGGCGCGAGCGCGCAGGCCAGCAGCAGAACACTGCAGATGATGTTTTTGAGTAGGGTGGTCATTGCGCCTCTCACGCTTGTCGATGCGAGAAATCATAACCCGGGCGACGCGATGCTTCCTTGATCGCGCACATTAATCCCGGTCGATAGTTGACGCCTGTCAATGCGCCGGCCACCCCCTTTGGGCTTGAATGAGACCATGTTCAGAATCTCCCAGTTCATGCAGGAAATCGCCGCGCCGACGCCGCTCGGGCCGGTGCGCAAGCCTCCCGGACCGGTGGTGATCTGGAACCTGGTGCGCCGCTGCAATCTGACCTGCAAGCACTGCTACTCGATTTCCGCCGACAAGGATTTTGCCGGTGAGCTGAGCACGCAGGAGGTGTTTCGCGTCATGGACCAGCTCAAGGCCTTCAAGGTGCCGGCGCTGATCCTCTCGGGCGGCGAGCCGCTGCTGCGGCCGGACATTTTCGAGATCTCGGCGCGCTCCAAAGCCATGGGTTTCTTCACCGCGCTCTCCAGCAACGGCACGCTGATCGACGAGACTGTGTTCGAGCGCATCCGCGAGATCGGCTACGACTACGTCGGCGTCAGCCTCGACGGCCTCGGCGCCACGCACGACAAGTTCCGCCGCAAGCAGGGCGCCTTCGATCTGTCGCTGGCCGGCATCCGTCTCTGCCGTGACGCGGGGCTCAAGGTCGGCGTGCGCTACACCATGACGCAGGACAACTACCAGGATTTGCCCGGCCTGCTGAAACTGGTCGAGGACGAGGGCATCGACCGCTTCTATTTCTCGCACCTCAACTACGCTGGGCGCGGCAACAAGAACCGCAAGGACGATGCGCTGCACCAGATGACGCGCAACGCGATGGACCTGCTGTTCGACACCTGCTGGGACTATCGGGCAAGGGGGTTGCAGAAGGAATTCACCACCGGCAACAACGATGCCGATGGCGTTTATCTGCTCAACTGGCTGCAGAAACGATTCCCGGAAAAGGGCGAACACATCAGGAAGAAGCTGGCGCAGTGGGGCGGCAATTCGAGTGGCATCAATGTCGCCAACATCGACAACCTCGGCAATGTGCATCCCGATACGATGTGGTGGCATCACACTCTGGGCAACGTGCGCGAGCGCGACTTCGGCGATATCTGGACGGACACCTCCGACCCGCTGCTGGCCGGGCTCAAGGCGCATCCGCGCAAGGTGAGCGGTCGCTGCGGCGCCTGCGTTCACTTCGACATCTGCGGCGGCAACACGCGGGTGCGCGCCCAGCAACTGACCGGCGATCCCTGGTCGGAAGATCCCGGCTGCTACCTCAGCGACGAGGAAATCGGCATCGCCTGAGGCCGCCGTGCTGCGACACTATGTCGCGGCCCTGCGCGCGAGTCCGGCCGTATGATCGTGCGCAGCATGCGCGTATTTCTGCGCCCGATACGGGTGCGGGTCATGAATGAAATGAATCCGAAAACTGCTTTCCTGCGAGGCCTGGCTGCGGCTCTGGCCGTCTTTTTCCTGGCTTCCTGCGCCGAATCCGGAAGTGGCCCCGCCGCAGTGGTCGCACGCCCGGCGGGCGGCGATTTCGTTCTGCAAAGTGCGGCCGGCCCGGTCGATACGCGTGCCTTGCGCGGCAACGTGCTGCTGATCTATTTTGGTTACGTGAACTGTCCGGACATCTGTCCGGTCTCGATGGCGGCGGGCGCCGCGGCGCTCAACGCGTTGACGCCGCAGGAGCGGGCGAAGACCAGGATGATCATGGTCTCGGTCGATCCCGAACGCGATACGCCGGCCAGCCTCAAGGAGTACGCGGCCTACTTTCATCCGGCAATGATCGGCGCGGTCGGGACACCTGCGGAAACCGCCGCCATTGCGAAATCCTTCGGCGCCGGTTATCTGCGCCAGCCGACGCGTCCGGATTGCGGCTATGCCGTAGATCACAGCTCCCAAACCTATGTGGTCGGCCCGGATGGCAAGGTGGCGGAACTGCTGTCGCTCGGCGTTGCCACCGACAAGGTGGTGGCCACCGTGAGGAAACTGCTGTGAGGAAACTGCTGTGATGCGCCCCGCTGATCGGGCATTCCTGCTGCTGGCCGCGGGGATCTGCGCCTTCGGGCTGTGCTTCGTCGATGCCGCCCGTCTGCGTGCGGCGGCCGGTGCCGACGAGGCCGAACGCACGCGCCTGGTGGCGCAATTACGCCTGACCGACCTTGCGTTATTCACCGAGGCGCGCTACACGCGACATCCCTCGCAGGCCGACCTGCATTCGGCATTCCAGGACCATCCGCTGGCGCTCGAGCATTTCCCCACCGGCTCGCTGATCCCGCCGCCGGCCGGATTGCTGAAAGTTATGCCTCCGGGAAACCCGGAGGCGGTATCCCCTGCGGACGGCGCTGACGCTACGGCGGCAGGCGACGAGGGCGGCGCGAAATGAAGCTCTGGCTGGCCAAACAGCGCTACCTGATCGACTTTACGCTGGCTTCGCTGGCGCGGCGCAAGGCGCGCAACCTCGGTCTCTTGTTCGTCTACACCGTGCTGGTGTTCATGCTGGCCTCGGTCACGCTCTACACCCACGCCCTGCGCCAGGAAGCGGCGCGTGTGCTGGCGGCTTCGCCCGAGGTGATCGTGCAGCGCATGGTGGCCGGCCGCCACGACCTGATTCCACCCGGCTACATGGCAAGGATCGGCCAGGGTCGTGGATTGCGTGGCGTGCAGAAAATGGAAGGCCGCCTCTGGGGCTACTACTACGACGCAGTGACCAAGGCCAACTACACCTTCATGGTGCCGGCAGAGAACGCGCCGGCCGTCGGCGAGATTGTCGTCGGCCCGGCGCTGGAGCGCTCGCGCGGGTTGGCCAGGAACCACGGCATCACCTTCCGTTCCTATTCGGGCAAGTTGCACAGCTTCGTCATCGCCGATGTGCTGCCGCAGGCCTCCGAACTCGTCAGCGCCGACCTGGTGCTGATGAGCGAGCAGAACTTTCGCGCTTTCTTCGACTATCCCGCCGGCCATTACACGGACATCGCGCTGTCGGTCGCCAATCCGCAGGAGGTGCGCAACGTCGCCCTGAAGCTCGCTGCCGCTCTGCCTGACGCGCGGCCCATCCTGCGCGACGAGGTGCTGCGCACCTATGCGTCGATCTACGATTGGCGCGAAGGCATCGTGCTGGCGCTGCTTTCCGCCGCCATCCTGGCTTTCGGCATCCTCGCCTGGGAGAAAGCCTCCGGGCTTTCGGCCGAGGAGAAGCGCGAAATCGGCATCCTCAAGGCGATCGGCTGGGAAACCGGCGACGTGATCAAGATGAAATTCTGGGAGGGCCTGCTGATTTCGCTGACGGCCTTTTTGGTCGGCTTCGTCGCCGCCTACGTGCATGTGTTCCACTTTTCTGCCTCGCTGTTCGAGCCGGTGCTGAAGGGCTGGGCGGTGCTCTATCCGCGCTTTCAGTTGACGCCGCACATCGACGGCGTGCAGGTCGCGACCTTGTTCTTCTTCACCGTGGTGCCCTACGCCGCCGCGGTGCTGGTGCCGATCTGGAAGGCGGCGATCACCGACCCGGATTCGGTGATGCGGGGGTGAGATGAAATTCCTCTTGTGTTTGAGGTTGGTGGGTGATCGGGCCGCCGGGGCGCTCTGCTCCGCTCCATGTCCCCCGTCGCCGGCCTGCGGCCGCCGCGCCCCACGGCTTGCCCTGCATGGCAAGCCGGCTTCGGCAGCGCGGAGCAGTGCTCCGCGAAACCCTGCCTACGCCCTCCTTTACTTACGCGGAGCAGAGCGCCCCACCGGCCCGATCTGGTGCCGCCGTGGGTGTTTGACCGTTCCAAGCCACCGGCGTATCCAGCCAAGGATGGCGGGTATCCGACTCCCGGAAGTAAAGGAGGAGGGCCGGTGCTTTTTCGGCCCGGAGGACATGGAGGGAGTCGGATACCCGTCGTCCTTGGCGCGCGCCACGACACCCCCGTTTCATGCGTCGCGGAAGACGCAAGCGTCATGGAGCGACTGAGATGATCGAACTCCACGCCATCCGCAAGGCCTTCAATCAAGGCCATGACAACGAGTACTGGGCGCTCGACGGCATCGACCTGAGCATCGAGGCCAACAAGGTCACCGCGCTGCGTGGACCCAGCGGCTCGGGCAAGACCACCCTGCTGACCATCGTCGGCTGCCTGGCGCGGCCGACCGAGGGACGTGTGCGGCTGCAGGGCGAGGACATCTCGGGGCTGCCCGAGCGCTTCCTGACCGAAATCCGCCGCAAGCGTTTCGGCTTCATTTTCCAGCAGTTCAATCTGATCAAGGGCCTTTCGGCGCTGGACAACATTATCCTGCCGGCCTACCCGACCGGGCGACCGCGCCGACAGGTACTCGATCGCGCCGAGGAATTGCTGGCCGGCCTCAAGCTCGGCCACCGGCGCCACGCCAAGGTGGAATGGCTTTCCGGCGGCGAGCAGCAGCGCGTCGCCATCTGCCGGGCGCTGATCAACGATCCCGAACTGCTGATCGCCGACGAGCCCACCGCCAACCTCGACACGCATCTCGCCGGCGAATTCATGGGCATCCTGGAAAGCCTCGCCGATCAGGGCCGCACCATCCTGCTCACCAGCCACGATCCGCTGGTGGTTGAATCCGACGTGGTGCAGCGCGTGATCGACATGCGCGACGGCAGGCTGATTCACGAGCGCTAGCCATGCCAGCACCAGCAGTTCCGATTCGAGCGCAGCGAGCAAACTGTCACCCCCGCCGGAGGGCGGGGGGCTGGGGGTGGGAGTGATATTCCAGCCCGCCATCATTGCGCTCCTGCTGGCCTCCGCCCTGTGCGTGCTGGCGCTGGCAGCGAGTGCGCCGTTCGCACTCGAAGTGATCCGGCGCTGGGACATCACGAGCGGTAGCGAGCGGCAATTGCAGCTGGAACGCCGCACCTACCTGTTTTCGACGCTGCTGACTTTCGTCCTCGCGCTGCAGCTCGCCGCCGTGCTGTTGTTCGTCTTCAACGCCGAAAAAATGTCCGGCATGTTCGTCGGCGCCATGTGCGCGGTGGGCACGCTCAACGTCAATGCCTTCGGCTTTCCGGCGCTCAACGCCAAGATCGCGGTGTTCTTTCTCGCCGCAATGTGGCTGGCGATCAACCACGTCGACAGCCGCGCCCGCGACTACCCGCTGGTGCGCATCAAGTACGCGTTGCTGCTGGCGCTGGCGCCGCTCCTGGCCGCCAGCGCCTGGACCGAGCTGCAATATTTTCTCGGCCTTAAGGCCGACGTCATCACCTCCTGTTGCGGCAGCCTGTTTTCGGCAGGCAGTCCGACGCTGGCGGCCGAAGCCTCGGCCCTGCCGCCGCTGCCGGCGATGTGGCTGTTCTACGGCAGCCTCGGCGCCGCCATCGCCCTGGCCGCGTGGCACGGCCATGGTCGCGGCAGGAACGGCCGAAGTGCCTATGCACTGGCCGCGGCGAGCGCGCTGGGATTCGGCGCGACGATTGCCGGCATTCTTTCTTTCGTCTCGCTCTACGTCTACGAGCACCCGAACCACCACTGCCCGTTCTGCATCCTCAAGCCCGAATACGGCTACCAGGGCTACTGGCTCTATGTGCCGCTGTTTGGCGCCACGGCAGCGGGGCTGGCGGTCGGCGCGATTCAGCCCTTCGCACGCATCGAGAGCCTGCGCGAAATCGTGCCGGGATTCTCGCGCCACCTCGCCGCCATTGCGGCCAACGGCTTCGCCTTGACCGCGGCGATCGCCACGGCAATGATCTGGCAATCCCGACTTATATTGATCGAGCATTGATGCTGCAAAAAGTATTTGATCCGCAGATTTCGCCGATTAACGCAGATGGATCAGAGTATTACCTGGATGAGCCTCATCACCTTTCTGGTGGGCCATGAGGGCTGACCGCTTCGTTGTTTTCTCTGCGTAATCTGCGTCATCTGCGGATTGAACCGAGGTTTTCAGGATGAATGACGCTGTGGTTTTCTCCTCCCCCTTCAAGGGGGAGGCCGGGAGGGAGTGTCCTTCATGCGATTGCCGTATCGCCAGCGCCAACTTTTAGCGATTGACCGCGAGACCAAGCGATTTGCGGGTGCTTGCACTATCCACCGCGCCGGAGATCGCGACACGCTTGCCATGGCCATCGAAGAACAGGGTCCGCGGCAACTCGCCGCGCCACTTGGGGTCGAGCGCGAAAGCGATCGCCTCGGGCGCATCGCTGCCATAGACGTAGCGCACGCCCGGCACCTTGATCCGGTCAAGCGATGTGGCGACCTCGGCGGAGAGCGGTTCCACGGCGACGGTGATGAGCCGCAGGCGGGGATCGGCCTTGACCATGTCGGCGAACAATCCGAGATTCTTCTTGCAATGAGGACAATCGGTGGACCACAGCGCGACGATGGTCGGCGCCGCATGCGTCGCTCCATCGGTGAGAGTTCGTGCCGATTTTCGATCGAGGGCAACGAAGCCCGCGGCAAAGGCGGCGGCGGAGGTGACGCAGGCGAGCAGCAGGGAAATCAGGACGAGGCGTTTCATGGCAGGCGGAACACGCGCATGCCTTCGAGTTCGGTGCGCCAGTAGGCGAACAGATCCTTGCCGAAGGTGATGGCGCGCGGATGATCGGACGCGCCATTGGCGGCACCCAGCGCCAGGCGCTTGAAACTGGCGCCGCCGTCCTCCGAGATCTCGGCGTGCAACTGCGTCCGCTCGCCGTCGAATTCCTTCCAGAGAATGCCGATGCGCCGGCCGGCGATGGCGATATCGGCGCGGGCCGCCTGCTCGCCACCGACAAAGCGCTGCCCGTCGATACCGCCGCTTGCCAGGCGGCCGTAAAAGGCGCGGCCTTCGCCATTCTTCTGGTTGAACCAGACGGCGTGCCGCACACCGTCGGGCGCCACGGCGAGCGCCGGCCCGTGGTGCGGACAGCCATCGACTTTCCAGCGGTCGAAGGTGGCGCGCTCGACGCTGGCCGGCGTTCCGTCAGGGCTGAGCTTGGCCAGCGCATGGTCGCGCTCGTTGGGCTTGAATACATGTCGCCAGAGGATCAGGGGGGCGCCGTCGGTATCGACGGCTGCCGCGATCCGGCAGCACTCGCAGGAATGATCGGCGACTCTGGTTTCCGGTTTGAAGCTTCTGCCGCCATCGTCCGATACCGCGGCATAGATCGCGGCACCACGATAGGGCTTCTTCGCCGCGTTGGCCGATTCGAGGTCGCGCTTGTCTATCCAGGCGAGGTACACCCGCCCATCGCCGCCGACGACCATCGTCTCGAAACGATGGGTGATTTCCTGTCGATCGCGGTGCACGGTGATGGGTGTCGCAAAGCTGGCACCGCCGTCGTCGGACCGTGCCAGCCGTACTTCGCCGGTATTGGGTTTGCCGAGCGGCTTGGTCCAGGAAATAAGTACGCCGCCATCTTGCGCGAAAGCGATTTTCGGCCGGTTCTCTCCGTCGCCGGATATGGCCTCCGGCCGCGCATTGACAATCACCGGCGGCGACCAGTTGGCGCCCTGATCGCCGCTGCGATAGAGCAGCAGATGATCGCCCTGCTTGGCAACCGCCAGCAGTTGGCCTTCCCTGGTGAATGCCGCCGAACCGGCCAGTTCGACGCGAGCCTTTTTCGCCATGCCGGTCATTCCCGCCATCGCTGCCTTGTCTTTCGCGTCGGCGGCGGATGCGGAATGCGGCAGCACGGATGCGGCTATCGTCAGCGCCGCAATGGCGCACAGTTTGTGCAAGGACGTCATCGATCCCATCCTCAGTAGTTGAATTTCAAACTGGCGAAATAGGTCCGTTGCTGATACGGGTACAGGGTGAAGTACTTGACGTCGCCAATGTTGTCGATGCCGACGGAGGCGGACCATTGTTTGGCCAACTTGTAGAGCAACTTGGCATCGAAAACCCCGAAGCTGCTGCGCCCGCCATAGACGTTCGGGTTCGGGTCCGGGTACTGCATGGTGGCCGTGTTGAACAGGCCGCTATGCTGTCTTCCGCTGTAGCGATAACCCAGGCTGCCGGAGAGTTCGGCGGAGACGTGATAGGTCGCCAGCATCGACGCGCGCCAGACCGGGATCAGCGGCAGCTCGGTGCCCACCAGTCCGGGGTTGGCAATGTTCTGCGTGATCCGCGAATGGATGTAGGCGAGGCTGCCGGAGAGATCGAGGCCCCGAATCCACATGTCGCTGGTTTGCAGCGCCATTTCGATTCCATAGCTACGGACCTTATCTACGTTCTGCACGCTGCTGATGCTGAATCCGGGCAGGGTCGTGATATCGGTTTGGGAGACGAGCGCGCCCTGTTTTTCCTCGCCGAACAGGGAGGTTCGCCACAGGCCGTTGCTCAGGAAACGCTCGATGGTGAACTCCCAGGAGTCGGCGGTTTCGGGCTTGAGGTTCGGGTTGTTGGTCTTCGCGATGTTGTACGGCGCCGGGAATCCGGCAATTTGTGCGGGAGTGGCGGCGGTCGAGGTGCCGGCAACGGTAATGCCGACGTTCTTGAACAGTTCGCCGACCGTCGGGAAGCGCACGCCCCTGCCGAGCGAAGCGCGCAGCGCCAGCATGTCGGATGCCTGCCAGGAGAGCGACGCCTTGGGCGAGAAGGCATGGACCGTCTTGTCGGCGTAGCTCACGTTGCTTCCGCTGGCGTAGTTGCTGCCGTTCAGGGCACGCCACTTCTCCTGGCGGCCTCCCAGCACCAGTTTCACGTCGGGCGAAACCTGCCACGCATCTTGCACATAGACCGCCTGGGTGGTGGTGCTGCCCCTGGAGTTGGTATTCAGCACAGCGGCATCGCTGGTTCGCCACGGCCCCGCCGCAAGGGTGTATTGGTCCGACTTGGTCGTGTAGGTGTCTGCGTGGAAGCCGAAGCTCACCTGGTGCCGGCTTTTCAGGTTGCCGTCGGGCCGCCATTCGCCGCGCGCGTCGAGGTTCTGCCAACCCGTGCCATCCGCATAGCTGATGGTTCCCGCGGTGGCATCACTGCTTGGCGTGGTGCCGAAGTTGCCCGAGCTGGCGCGGGTGACGTCCTTGTTCTGATTGAAGTGACTGGCTGTCAGTTCCCAATCCCAGGTTCCGCCGCTCTGCGATTTCACGGACAGACCGTGCATGTGGTACTCGGCCTCGGCGTAACTGATGCTCGGGGCAGTCACGGAGTAGTCCTTGCCATCGACCCGGACATAGCGGTAGGGGCCGGCGGCCTTGCTGGTACCGTAAATCGTGTTGCCGGCCGCATCCCGCAAGTAACTGTCGACCAGTTTGTCCGAGGTGTTCTGCCAGATGTTCAGGGTATAGGTGGCGCGTACCGTTGGCGAAACGTCATAGGCGATCCTGAGCGTCCCGTCGTCCTTCACGGTATGGTCCATGCTGGTCGCGGCGGTGCTCACTCGCGGACTGTTGGCGATGTTGTTGTCGAAATGCGCACCCGTGACCACCGTGAATTGTCCTGCGGCGGCGGGTGCTCCCGTCTTGGCCGTGGCGGCGGTGAAATCGGTGGGATGGCTATGGTTGTCCAGCCGATCGACGCTCAGGCGGAACGACCAGTCGCCGATTTTGTTGCCGAGGGTTGCGGAGCCATGCGTGCCGGTAAAGGTTTTGTCCGTTCCGTAGAGCCTGAAATTCTGGCCGAAGGTGTCGAGCTTGGCGTGCGCTTCAAACCGGGTCGGCATGTGCGAACTCATCAGCACCACGCCGCCCACCGAATTGCCGGGATACAGCGCGGAGAAGGGGCCGTAGATGACGTCGACCCGGTCGATGGCGTCCTGCGACACCAGACCCCAGCGCGGGCCGGGACAACAACTATTGACCAGATGGTTCGAAAGCAGCAGACCATCCGCATAAACGATGGTTTCGGCGCTGGAGTTGACGCCATACATCCGCATCGCCAAACCGCCATTCACGTCGCCGATGAAGCGTTCGCGAACGTGAACGCTCGGCAGGTACAGGAGTGCTCCGGCCGACGATACCGAATTGACGCTTTCCGCAATTTGCTTCCGGGTCACGCTTTCAGTGGTTGAGGGAACATGGGCGGGCACCGCCGGTTTGGTCGATTCCGCCGATACGGAAACCTCCTTGAGCTTGGCATCATCTTCGTCGGCGATGGCGCTACCGGCGTAAACAAGGCCGAGAACGGCTGCAATCGTGACCGGTAATTGGCGGCGAACAAAAGTACTTGGTGGGTGCGACATGGTTTGTGGAATCCTGACTTGAATTGACGTACGGCTGATGTTTGAGCCGGTGACCTAGCGGCCGGGCTCGGTGACGAAGGCGATGCGGTTGATACCGGCCTTCTGGGCGGCGGCGAGGATGTCGGCCACCTTCTCGTAGCGCGTTGCGCGGTCGGCGCGCAAGTGCAGTTCCGGGTTGCGGCCGGCGGTGGCGGCGAAGCGGCTTTCCACTTCACTGCGGTGCACCGGAGCGCCGTCGAGGTAGTAGAGGCCATTGGTATCGAGGGCGAGCTGGATTACGAGCGGCTTGTCCTCGACTTTCTGCGAGCTCACTTGCGGCAAGTCGATGGGTACGGCCTGGTGCAGCACCGGGATGGTGATGATGAAAATGATCAGCAGCACCAGCATCACGTCCACCAGGGGCGTGGTGTTGATTTCCGCCATGGGCTGGGCGACGCCGCCCTCGCTGAAGGAACCGAATGACATGGCGCGCTCAGGCGGCCTGCCGCGCCACGGCGGCGGACGTGGGGGCGGATGCGATGGTCGTCTTGCCTTTCACTGCGGCGCGGCGGGCGCCGGTTGCATAGAAGGCGTGCAAGTCATGGGCGAAGCCGTCGAGCTGAGCCATCACCAGCCGGTTGGCGCGGGTCAGCGCGTTGTAGGCCAGCACCGCGGGAATGGCAACGAACAGACCGGCGGCGGTCATGATCAGCGCTTCGCCCACGGGGCCAGCCACCTTGTCGAGCACCACGCTGCTGGAACCGGAAAGCGCGACCAGGGCATGGTAGATGCCCCACACCGTGCCGAACAGGCCGATGAACGGCGCAGTTGAGCCGACCGAGGCGAGGAAGGTGAGGCCGCCCTCCAGATTGGCCTGGGCCGAGAGCATCTGGTTGCGCAGCGCACGCGTTACGGATTCGGAGAGGCTGACGCCTGCGCCGAGGCAGGCGGAGGACTCGTAGTTCTCGGCGGCCTGCGCGCCGGCGTGCGCCAGACCCGAGAAGAGGGCGGTGCGGTCGGATTCTTCGATGGCGGCAATTGCATCGGGCAGCGAGCGGGCCTGCCAGAACGCTTGCGGCGCGCGTTCGATGGCGCGGTTCATGCGCAGCTGGCGTGCGAAACGGCCGACGATCAGTGCCCAGCTGATGACGGACAGCAGCAGCAGGATGAGCGCTGTGGCATGGGTCACCATGTCGCCTTGCTGCCAGAAGTGGATCAGGCCAAATTGGGTTTGCATGGTGGTTTAACTTTCGAGTTGAAAGGTGATGGGGACCTGCACCCAGGCAGCGAAGGCCTGGTCGCCGCGCCGCGCCGGAACGAAGCGCCAGCGGCTGACCGCGTCGGTGGCGGCCTGGTCGAGGCGCGCGAAGCCGCTGCCGGTTTTGAGTTCGACCTTTTCGGCGAGGCCGGCGGCGCTGACATATACGCGCAGCAACACCTTGCCCTGCTCGCCGAGGCGGCGCGCGACAAGCGGATAGACGGGCTTCGGGTTGTCCAGGTAATCCGCGTCGAAGCGCGCAGCGGTGATGGCGACTGGCGCCGGCGCAATGTTGATCGGCGCGGCAGGGACCGGCGATGGTGGCTGGGGCGGCTGGGGCGGCACCGCGAAGGCGGCCGGCGCCTCGCTTGGCGTGGTGGATGCCAGCAGTTGCGGGGACGGCGGTGGCAGATTCCTCTTTGGCTGGGGCGGCGGCTTGGGGGCATCCGGCGGAATCTCGACCAGTCGCACGGTCATGGGTTCGATGACTTTCCTCAACTCGTCGGCAGGCACCACGACTGCAACGAATCCGATGAGCGCCGCATGCGCGGCCGCCGCGCCGGTCAGGGAAAACAGCGGGCGCGTGGGCTGGCCGGCATCGGGAAGGGACGGAAAGAAAATACCCATAGTCGGCACTTCAGAGCAAGCCGATGGCCGCGACGGATTTGCAGGTGATCATGGTGTGCATAGGTCTGGCAAAAGCATGTGGCGCATTCTGCTGCCGCCTGCAGTGCAAGCCTTGCGGCGAAACGCCGCATGCGACGTTTTGACGCGCGGCATGATGTCGCGCCGGGGCATTGATGCCCCTGTTTTTGATCGGCATCAAAGACGTATTCAAATGCAGGAATCCGGACAAACGCTGCGGCAAAATGCCGCGGAGAAAGTGCATTCGCGACGCCTAATATTGCGGTGCACATTTCCCATAATTCAAGGAGTCCATCATGGACAGACGTGAAGCCCTAAAACTGTCCCTGCTCGCCGGCGTCGGCCTCGCTGCCGGCAGCGCGCAGGCGCAGCAATCCTGCGCCACCGACGGCACGCCGGCGCAGTTCACGCCGAAGAAGGCGGCCGATGCAAGGCCGCTCGACAAGGAATTGGACAACTACCCGAAGTGCCCCTACTGCGGCATGGACCGCAAGCAGCATCACCGCACCCGCATGCTGGTGCAATACAGCGACGATCTGGCCGACGGCACTTGCTCGATCCATTGCCTGGCCCTGAGCCTGGGCGTCAATGTCGACCGCGAGCCGAAGATGATCTGGGGGCCGGATTTCGCCAGCGCCACCGAGACGAGTCCGCTGCTGCCGGTGGAGAAGCTGAGCTATCTGATCGGCGCCGACATCAAGCATGTGATGACCAAAAAGAGCAAACATTCCTTCGCTTCGGCGGATGCTGCCAAGGTGCATCAGGCCAGGCACGGCGGCACGCTCGGCGACTTCGACGAGGCCATGAAGCAGTCCTACCTCGGCATGGCGGAAGACGTTGCGCAAATCCGCAAGAACCGCGAGGAGCGGCGCAAGAAAATGATGATGCAGAAGCAGGGTTGATCCCGCCATGAATCGCCGCGCGCTGCTCGTGTTCCTGCTCTCGTCGCTGCTGCCCGCGGCGGCGCTGGCGCAGGGCGCGACGCAGCTGCCGAAGCCGGGGCCGAAGGATCTTTGCCCGGTGTGCGGCATGCTCGTTTCAAAATATCCCAATTGGGTGGCGGCCATCGTCTACAAGGACGGCCATGCGCATCATTTCGACGGCGCCAAGGACATGTTCAAGTTCTGGTTCGAGCCGGCGAAGTACGCGGCGGGCCACAAGCGCGGGGACATGGTGGCAATCCGGGTAACGGATTTCTACAACCTGCAGCCGGTCGATGCGCGCAAGGCCTGGTACGTCATCGGTTCCGACGTGCTCGGCCCGATGGGTCACGAGTTCGTGCCGCTGGTGAGCAAAGAGGATGCGGCCGATTTCCTCAAGGACCACAAGGGCAGGCGCATCCTTACCTTCGAGCAGGTGACCGGGGATCTTCCTTTCAGGCTCGACGACGGCCGCTTCTGAACAAAGCCCGGCATTCGTCGTTCCCGCGAACGCGGGAACCCAGAAAGACAAGGCACTGGATGCCCGCCTGCGCGGGCATGACGGGTTTCACGTTTGGTGCTACTTATCGCCACAAGGGTTAGCCGAAATCAAGGTTGGGCGCGGTTTCTCCGCTATGCTTTGCGGAACGTTTCGCGCCAATCTTGACCAGGGATGATCCATCGCATGAGGCATGACTTCGCAAGCCGTTGTTCCAGCATTCGTCGCGCAGCGCGGGCTGTTCCCGCACTGCTGGCCCTTGTTGCACTTCCCGCCGCCGCTGCCGACGCCCCGGCGCTCTACCAACAGCATTGCGCGGTCTGCCATGGTCCCGGCCGGGTCGGCCTGACCGGGCCGGCGCTGCTGCCGGAGAGCCTGTCGCGCCTGCGCAAACCGGAAGCGATCAAGACCATCACCGCGGGCCGCGCCGCGACCCAGATGCTGGGCTTCGCCGACCGCCTGGGCAAGCAAGAGATCGCCGCGCTGGCCGACTACATCTACACCGCCGTGTCGCCAGCGCCAACTCTTGCGGAAGCCGACATCAAGGCTTCGCGCGTGGCCTATTTCGCGCCCGGCAGCCTGCCGGCCAAACCCACCGAGATCTTCAAGGGCGTGGACATGATGAATCTGTTCATCGTGGTCGAGACCGGCGACCACCACGTCACGGTGCTCGACGGCGACAAGCTGGAACCGATCCACCGCTTCCCCAGCCGCTACGCGCTGCATGGCGGGCCGAAGTTCACGCCCGACGGACGCTATGTTTTCTTCGCCTCGCGCGACGGCTGGATCACCAAGTTCGACATCTGGAACCTCAAGGTGGTGGCCGAGATCCGCGCCGGCATCAACACGCGCAACGTCGCCGTCTCGGGCGACGGAAAATATCTGGCGGTGGCCAACTACCTGCCGCATACGCTGGTGCTGCTCGATGCCGACCTGAACCTGCTCAAGGTGCATGAGGTGTGGGACAAGGAGCGCAAGGAAAGCTCGCGAGTCTCGGCGGTGTATGACGCCGCTCCGCGCCAGAGCTTCGTCGCCGCGCTGAAGGACGTGCCCGAGGTCTGGGAGATCAGCTACAACCCGAAGGTCGACGACATCCCGGTCGGCATGGTGCACGACTTCAAGTACAAGGAAGGCGCCTTCATCCCCGGCTTCCTCAATCCGCGCCGCAGCTTCCTCTCCGAACCGCTCGACGATTTCTTCTTCACCCAGAACTACTCCGAACTGATGGGCTCCTCTCGCTCCGCCGGCGAGGGCCAGGTGGTCAATCTCGACGTGAGGAAGAAAATCGCCGACCTGAAATTGCCCGGCATGCCGCACCTTGGCTCGGGCATCACCTGGCAGTACAAGCCGCCGCAGGGCGCGCAGGATCGCACCGTGATGGCCACGCCCAACCTCAAGGAAGGCCTGATCACGGTGATCGACATGAAGGACTGGAGCACGGTCAAGACCATCCCGACGCTGGGCCCCGGCTTCTTCATGCGCAGCCACGAGAACACGCCCTACGCCTGGACCGATTCGATGATGTCGAAGGGCAAGGACACGCTGCAGGTGATCGACAAGCGCACGCTGGAGAAGGTCGCCGAAGTGAAGACCGATCCGGGCAAGACGCTCGCTCACGTCGAGTTCACCCGCGACGGCAAGTACGTGCTGGCCAGCCTGTGGGAACGCAAGGCCGACGGCGGCGCACTGATCGTGTTCGACGCCGCGACCTTCAAGGAAGTGAAGCGCATCCCGATGGACAAGCCGGTCGGCAAGTACAACCTCTACAACAAGATCACTCGCTCGGAAGGCACGAGTCACTGAGCCTAGTACGCAGGCATGTTGAAACCGATGGATGTAGGAGCGAGCGTGCTCGCGATAGCGGCTTATCGCGAGCAAGCTCGCTCCTACAGGGAATGAGACTTTTCTTGTTGACTGACTACTAGCCGCGCGGCGCCGGGCTGATGTATGGTTGCGCCATTGAGATACTCAGGGGATCCGGCTATGAGTCACAAACACCGAAATGTCCTGCAGGCGATCTTCCACGATCCGCTCAGCAGCAATATCCAGTGGCGCGAAGTCGAGTCGCTGCTGCACCACCTCGGCGCCACGGTCGAACCGGGCCATGGCGCGCGCTTCCGCGTCGTTCTGAACCGGCACGAGTTCACGGTGCACCATCCCCACCACGGCAACGAGTTCGGCAAGACCGACGTCAAGTACCTGCGCGAATGCCTCGCCGCGGCCGGCGTCACGCTGTCGAGCTACGACGAGCAGCAGAAGTCGGCCAGCGGCGATGGATGAAACCCAGGCCGGCAATCCGCTGCACGGCGTTACGCTGAAAATGATCCTCGACAGCCTGGTCGCGCGCTATGGCTGGGAGGAACTGGGGCAGCGCATCGATATCCGCTGCTTCACCCACGAGCCGAGCATCGCCTCCAGCCTGAAGTTCCTGCGCCGCACGCCCTGGGCGCGGGAGAAGGTCGAGGCCCTGTATCTGCGCCTGCTGCGCGCGACGGCTGCCCTGCCATCGGCTTCGCGGCCGCGGTCGGGCTAGCGGCGGCCGCCGACGCGGCGATGCACCGGCGGGCGCGCGAAGCGCGAATCCCCCGGCCAACAATGGCAGAATGAAACCTCTATGGAGGCTCGATCATGACTATCTCGATGTACGCAGCCAGTGCCCCACGCTTCGTCGACATGCTGCGCAATCTCGACGCGATCCTCGCCAAGGCCCAGGATCACGCCATCGCGAAAAAAATCGATCCGGCGGTCCTGCTCGGGGCGCGGCTGTTCCCGGACATGCTGCCCTTCGTGAAACAGGTCCAGATCGCCACCGATCACGCCAAAGGGGCGGTCGCCCGACTGGCGGGTGTGGCGGTGCCGAAGTTCGAGGACAGCGAACAAAGCTTCGATGAACTTCGGGCGCGCATTGCCAGGACGATCGAATTTGTCGAGTCCTTTTCCGCAGGGCAGATCGACGGTTCCGAAGAGCGGGAAATCGCCCTCAAGGTCGGCGGACATGAAATGAGTTTCAAGGGCCTGCCCTACCTGGTCGGCTTCGCCCTGCCGAATTTCTATTTTCATCTGGTGACGGCGTACAACATACTGCGGCACAACGGCGTCGACATCGGCAAGCGCGATTACATCGGCAATCCCTAGCGCATCGAAGCGACATGCGTTCGACTCGTGCCACTGCGGCCCTGGCCAGGCTGAACTTGCGCAGCGAAGGGCATCATTACCTGATGGCCCTCACGGGGAGCGGCCAGTTCATTCTGCGCGAACGTATCGACGGCGCCGAGCGGCCGCTTTCCGACGCCCTGTCGCTGGACGACTTCGTGCGCCTGCTGGATTCCATGGGGCCAAGGAAAATTGCCCGCGTGACCAAGAGCGAGGCTGCCTTCATGAAGCAGTTGGGGAAAAAAGATCAGGCGCTCTGAATTCCCGGCCTTCGATCGACTGCTCGGGGCGAGTCAGGGCAATTCAGGGCTTGCGGCTCCACTTGCCTGCGGCATCGCGCAGCCACCAGCCTGACTTCCATTGCTGGTGCCAGCGCTCGCGCATCAGTTCCCATACTTCAGGTTCGGCGTCGCGCCGGTGATTGCTGTCGGCCAGGGCCTGGATCAGCGCCTTGCGTTCCTCGTTTTCCACGTCGATCAGTTTTTCCGCGATCTGGCGTTTCGCCAGCGACATTTTGGCGCTGTCGCGCAGGTAGATGAAGCCGTCCTTGCCCAGGCCGATTTCACCGGCTTCGTAAAAGCGCACCAGGCGCGAGGTGCGCTGCGCCAGGGCGTGCTTGACGACAATCACCGGCGGCGTGCCGATGTCGAGGTTGATGGCTGGCTTGGCGGCGTCCTTGACAGGTTCGGCGGCCAGGACGTGGAAGGCGGGCAGGGTGAGACAGGCGAGCAGCAGTGCGATTCGTTTCATCGGGATTCCCAGGTTGTCATTTGCCGGCCAGCAGCAGCTTGAGGTCGGCGGCGATATTGGCGGGGGCTTCGCCATGACGCAACAGCAGGCGCAGCTTGCCCTGCGGATCGAAGGCGAAGCTGCCGGTGGAGTGATCGATGCTGTAGCTGCCCGGCGTCGAGCCCGGTTGCTTGGCATAGAACACCTTGAAGTCCTTGGCCAGCGCGGCTATGCCTTTTTCATCGGCATAGAGGCCGAGGAAGCTCGGGTTGAAGGCCGGTACATACTGCGCCAGCAGTTGCGGCGTGTCGCGCGCCGGATCCACGGTGGCGAACAGCACCTGCACGCGTTTGGCATCTTCGCCGAGCAGCGCCATGGCATCGCGCATGGTCGACAGCGTGGTCGGGCAGACGTCGGGGCACTGCGTGTAGCCGAAAAACAGCACCACGGCCTTGCCCTTGAAATCGGCCAGGCGGCGCGGCTGGCCGTTGTGGTCGGTGAGGCTGAAATCCTTGCCCCAGTCGACCATCGACAGGTCGGTCGAGACGAAACGCGGGGGTTCGGAGCAGCCTGCCAGCAGCGTGGCGCAGCAGAAAAAAATGGCCGACAGCAGTTTCATGGAAGGGGCGATGCGGGAGTGTCAGGAGGGCGATCAGTGTACCATCCGGCCTTGCCGTATACTTTCATTCTTTTCGCGGGGTAATAGTGAATTCGCATAATGTCGCAATTTCCGGCGAGGCGTCAAAAGCCCTTGCCAGGGCATGGTTGTGGCTGGGGCTGATGGCGCTCATCGGTTCCGGTCTGCTGGCCATTTTGCTGGTGCTCTCGCGCACGCCGGGAATCCAGGACGTATTCCCGCTGAAGGACTTTTTCCGCGCCGCGCTGGTGGTTCATGTGGACCTCTCGGTGGCGATATGGTTCATGGCCTTTGCCGCGGTGATCTGGAGCGCGCTGGGCCGCGATGGCTTTGCCTGGCTGGGCTGGAGCGGCTTCGCGCTGGCGGCAGCGGGCACCGCGCTGATGACCGTCTCGCCCTTCCTGCCGGGCGCCGATCCGGTGCTCAACAACTACATTCCGGTGTTGCAGCAAAAGTACTTCTACGCCTCGCTGTGGATTTGCGCGGCGGGTTTCGGCCTGGCCGTGCTGCGCGCGCTGCTCACCACCTGGCCGCGCCCCTTCCTCGGTGCGCCGCTGCAAAGCGGGGCCTTCCTCGGCGCGGTGGCGGCCTTCCTTGCGCTGGCGGCCTTCGTCTGGTCCTGGGTGGTGGTGCCGCGGATCGAGGAGAAGATTTATTTCGAAGTGCTGTTCTGGGGCGGCGGCCATACCCTGCAGTTCCAGCATGCGCTGCTGATGGTGGTGGCCTGGCTATGGATTGCCGACCATCTCAGGCGGCCTTCGGCTGCCCCGCCGCCGGGCCGCCCCAAGGCGGGGCAAGCCAACGACGCGGAGCCGCGCAGCGGCGAACATCCGTCACCCCCGCCCTCGGGGCGGGGGCCGGGGGGTGGGCTGTCTGTCTCCGCGCGCGCGCTCTCCGCCATGTTCTGGATCGCCGCACTGCCGCTGCTGGTGGTGCCGGCGATCTACTTCACGATCCCGGCCGGCGAACTGCCGCACATGGAACTCTTCGCCAAACTGATGATCTGGGGCCATCCCTACATGGCGCCGCTGATCCTGGTCGGCTTCCTCGCCGTGTGGGCCACGCGCCGCATGCCGGCGCATGCGGCCAAGTCGGCCTTCATCGCCTCCTTCTCGCTGTTCGCGGTGGGCGGTGTACTGGCCTACATGATCCAGGGCGTGAACGTGGTGATCCCCGCGCACTATCACGGCTCCACCGTGGGCGTGACGCTGGCCTTCATGGGACTGGCCTACGTGCTGCTGCCGCAACTCGGCTTCGGCGAAGTCGAAGGCCGCATGGCGCGCTGGCAACCCTATGTCTATGGCGGCGGGCAACTGATCCACATCCTCGGCCTGGCCTGGTCGGGCGGCTACGGCGTGCAGCGCAAGGTGGCCGGCGCCGAGCAGGCCCTGACTACGTTGCCGCAGAAAATCGGCATGGGCATGATGGGCCTCGGCGGCCTGATCGCCGTGATCGGCGGCATCATGTTCGTGCTGGTCTGCCTCAAGCTGATGCTGCCGCGCAAGCGCTGAAAAACGCCGGGCCGGCGTCGCGTGCGCCGGCCCCGCTGCGACTTCCTTCCTGCGACCTCTTTCCTGCGGCCTACTTCTTGCGGCCGTACTTGCCGGTCAGCGTCGCTTTGCCGATGGAATTGGCATTGATCATGAAGCCGGCCAGCGAAGCCGTCGCCCCGGCAGGCAGTTCGAGCTTGTCCACCTTGAGCGCGTGCAGCGTGAAGTTATAGCGATGCGGCTTGTCGCCGACCGGCGGGCAGGGGCCGCCCCAGCCGGGGCCGCCGAAGTCGGTGGCGATCTGCGCCGCACCCTTGGGCAGGCCTGAGCCGTCGGCCTTGCCCGCGCCCTTGGGCAGTTCCGTGGCATCGGCCGGAATGTTGGTCACCACCCAGTGCCACCAGCCGGCGCCGCCGGTCGGCGCGTCGGGGTCATGCACCAGCAGGGCGAAGCTCTTGGTGCCCTTCGGCGCGCCGGACCATTTCAAGGCGGGCGAGATGTTCTTGCCGGCGCAGCCGAAACCCTGGAACACCTGCTCCTCGGCGATCGGCGCCGCGGCCTTGATGTCGTCGCTGCCGAGCTTGAATTTTCCGGCGTGGGCGCTGCCGGCCAGGGCCAGCCCCGCCGCAAGCAATAGACCGTTACGGATCATGATGGCTCTCTTTCCTGAATGAGATGGAGCGCCGATTTTAGAAGCATTGGCGGCGAGGCCGTGAAAGTTGGCGCTGGTGGTACGGCGACGGCGGCGTCTACTCGTGCCAGAATGCCGCGTGAATCGTTTAATTTAGGCGTCGTAGGTGTTTCTGGTGTCCTAGCAACAGCACTGCGCCGGTACGCAGTCGAATTATTGGGTTCCACGAAAAATGAGTAAGTTGCTGATGATCGGGATAGCGCGAAGCCGGATTTCTTATGCGGCCGCATTGATGGCTTGTTTTCCAGTTCTTCTGCACATTCGTTAGATCGCTTAGGCCCATGGCATCTCGGTGTTACCTCTGTGGAAAAGAAATCGCCGAAGGCGATGTTGTCAGCGACGACCATGCCGTACCCCAGCAACTCATTGCCCGCCAGCAGCCGAAAGTCAAAGGCTTTGACTACGGTGGTTATCTGCCAACCCACGAGCCCTGCAACAACGAGTTCGGCCCAGAAACCCACTGCCGTAAGGCATTGACGTTGATTTCCATCTTGTACGACCCAGAATGCGTAAGAAAATTTCAGCACAAGAGTGACCCCTCGATCGTCATGCTTGCGCTCAATTCCGAATGCCTACGTGATTTCACCCATCGAGACCTGGCCTTCTTCAAGTTCATCGATGTGCGCGATAAGACGATTGCCGAATTCTCTAGGCCGGAATTCTTTGCAGAGAAACCAAAGACTAATCCGGTTCGCGACGCACTATTTACCGCATTGGCGGTGCTCACGAAAAGCGCCGCCGCTCTGTTAGTGTCCAGACATTTGGCACACGCGCCAGTTCGCTGGAGAGTATTGGCCATTCCATACACAGGCGCGACCGATGACACGGATTTTGACCAGATATTTGGGGACACCAAGCCCTTCGACATTGGAGTGAAGGTCTGGCTCCGTCCATTCGAGACAGGTGACTGGTTCGCCCTTTACCGTGCATACAACATCCTTGTCTTCCTACTTTTCCGCTTTTCGGACGACGACACCATTTGGACCGGCATGTGTGATCGGTTCAAAGATGCCGAACGCCTATGCTTCGAAGGCAGCAATCTGAATGAACTTATCAACTATCGTTGGAAAACGGTCCAACCCTTCGGTGTACCGGGCGCTTCGCGATAAAGCCGAGCGGGCCGGTGAATTCGTTGTGCCGTTCGCTATCGGCGCGCATTGTTGGCAAGTGGACAAGCTGATATTCTTCGCGGATGAAAATCGGTGAAGTTCTGCGTATGCTTCAAGCTGATGGCTGGTTTCTGGTAGCGACGCGAGGCAGCCATCGACAGTACAAACATCCCGTGAAGCCTGGCCGGGTTACGGTGCCGGGCAAGCCAAGCGACGATGTTGCTCCCGGGACTTTGAACAGCATCATGAAGCAGTCCGGTTTGAAGAAGTGAGGTCACTATGCGTTACGCCATCGTAATTGAAAAAGCCGAATCAAATTACTCTGCCTATGTCCCCGACTTACCGGGGTGTATCGCAACAGGTGCAAGCATTGAGCAGGTCGAGGCGGAAATTCGTGAAGCCATCGAGTTTCATATCGACGGTTTGCGAGAAGATGGAAGCCTGATCCCCTTACCGTCCAGTCAAGTTGAGTACATCGAAATCGCGGCATAGCCCGGCAGTCCACACGGGCGCTGCGCGCAAAGCCGCGCAGCGCCGGTTAGCTCTACGTCGCGTGTAGGTTCCATGGTCATCGCCCCACGTGCAGCGGAAGCATTCATCCATGGCTATTCATCATTGTTAGCCGAAGTGCATCGACTATCGAACGGCGAGGCTGGTCTGGAATTGTTGAAGATGTTGGCGGCTGCCCGCGACCTGACCATCGCTACTCCATCACTTATTGAGTCGGCTGCATCAAGGCTTGAGGATAGGGGGAGTCCGGTGCCTCCTGACGTTGTCAACGCAATCAAGTCTCTCCAGCTCAAGCAATGGGCATACCTTCGTGACACCAAGACCTATTCTGTTTTTTTGGAACCCACCGGCAAAGCGGCTTACGCGGTGCTGGGTCTGACCAATAGGCTTCGAGACATTCTTGGTGGCTCTGGAGTTTCGTTCCGAACAGGCTTGGTTGAGTATAGCGGTCGCTTCGTGTGTGATGGCATCGTCTCAAATCCCGTCTGGCTTGGTCCAAACTACCGTAAAGACTTTGCGGCCCGTCTGGCGGTGCTCAAGAAGGAGGGCAACTTCCATGTGACGCCGTCACGCTATCGCATCATTCCACCGGACGCTGCGCGATGAAGCTGCGTGGCGCCCCTGAACTTGAATCTCGGGAACTCTGAAGCGCCAATCCCAGGATGAAGAAATCAAGGCATGGCGCAGCCGGGGCGACGCGCGAGGGATCGGCGATAGATTCATTCTGTGCCTGGGATGGTGAAACCCTGGTGCTCAATATCCTGGGTCAGCCCGGCGCGAAGCGGGATACGATCGGCAAGGTTAAGGGCGATCAGCTCAAGGTCAGCGTCACCGCCGCGCCGGTGGCGGGCAGGGCGACCGATCACATGGTGCGCTTCCTGGCGGAGGAGTTCGGCGTGACAGCCAATGACATTCGAGTCGTGTTCGGCAGGTTCAACGTCAACAAGCAGCTGCGCATCAAGTCGCCCGGAAAGCTGCCGCCGGTCGTCAGCAAGCATCTGGCGCAACCATGAACGCCGACTACGCCGACATGGTCGCCCTGTTCCGCCAGTTGACCGACGAGGAACTGCTCTCCCGCTATGCTTCGAAAACGCTGACCGACACCGCGGCGGCCCTTGCCGGCGAGGAAATCAAGCGCCGCGGCCTCGACCTGCCGCTGCCGGAACTATCCGGGCCGGAGGATGCCGAGTACGCCGGCGACTACGAGATCGTCGCGCGCTTTCTCAATCCGACCGACGCCTACGTGCTGTGTTCCTGTCTGAAGATGGCCGGCGTTCCGGCGCTGGTCGCCGACGCGGAACTGGTGCAGACGAATTCGCTTTGGGCCGTCGCTCTCGGCGGCGCCAGGCTGCTGGTGCCGGCGCTTCATGTCGTCGAGGCGCGGGAAGTCATTGCCGCATTCAATCGCGGCGAATATGCTCTGCCGGACGATGACGAATAAACGGGCTGGCGCAATGCCGTCGGCCCGGCGGTCGCCTCAAACGCTATGCCTTGTGGGAGAAACGCAATGAGTCGCAGCGATCACATCCGCCTGATGGCGACTTACAACGAATGGATGAATGCGAGGCTGTACGAGGCGGCCATGGGCTTGTCCGGCGAGGAACTGGCGGTCGATAGGAAGGCCTTCTTCGGCTCCATACTCGGCACGCTGAACCATCTGGCGGTCGGCGACACGATCTGGCTGCAGCGCTTCGCCGGCCACCCGGTCAATTTTCCGGCGCTGAGGGCGATACGCGAGCTGCCGGCCCCGGCCAGCCTCGATCAGCCGCTTTTCGCGGACATAGCCGGCCTCGCGCAGCACAGAAAAATGCTCGACCGGACCATCATCGAATGGTCGCGCTCGATAGGCGAGCGCGACCTGGATCACGTGCTGAGTTATGCCAACACCAAGGGCGTGGCCGCGCGCCGGAACTTCTTCAGTCTGGTGATGCATTTCTTCAACCATCAGACCCACCATCGGGGCCAGGCGACCACGCTGCTTTCCCAGGCCGGCGCCGATGTCGGGGTCACCGACCTGCTGACGCTGATCCCCAGTCCGACCCCGGCCTGAACCGCAGCCCGCTATTTCGGTTGCAAGGCCATCGAGCGGGCCGAGATGGTGAAGGCATCGGAGAAGCACATGCCCTCCTCGGCGCCCCGGTTCTTCAGCGTCGGGAAGATCGCTTCGACCATTTTCACCGAGCCGCAGGCATAGATTTCGTGGCCCTTGAGGTCGGGGAAATCTTCCAGGATGGCTTCATGTACCAGGCCGGTGCGACCGGTCCAGTGGTCGCCCGGCGCGGCATCGGAGATCACCGGGATGAAGTGGAAGTTGTGGTGCTCGCGCGCCCAACTTTGCGGCAGTTCGGGCAGGTAGAGGTCGGCCAGCTGGCGCACGCCCCAGTAGAGGTAGATCTGGCGCTTGAGGCCGCGCTGGAAGGCGTCCTCGACCATGCTCTTGACCGGTGCGAAGCCGGTGGCGCCGGCGACGAAGACGATCGGGCGCGCGGATTCGCGCAGCGAGAAATCGCCCAGCGGGCCTTCGAAGCTGACCGCGTCGCCCTCCCTCATCTGCTCGAAGACGTGGGTGGTGTAGCGGCCGCCGGGCATCAGGCGGATCTGCAGTTCGATCAGGTCGGACTGCCGCGGCGGATTGGCGAAGGAGAAGGCGCGGCGCTGGTCGTCGTCGAGGATTATGTTGATGTACTGGCCGGCCCTGAAGGAAATCTGCTGGCCTTCCGGCAACTTGAGCAGAACGCGCATCACGTCGTGGGTCAGCTTTTCCAGCTTCGCCACGTGGGCGGTGTATTGGCGGATGGTCGTCGCTGCGGCGGCCGCTTCGTATTCGATCTCGACGTCGCCCAAGGCCGTGGCGCAGCACAGCAGCACCTTGCCGGCGGCGAGTTCCTCGGCCGACAGCGCGCTCGGCTGATACAGCCCGGGATCGACATTGCCGGAGAGCACGGTGCACTTGCACTGGCCGCAGCCGCCGTTGCGGCATTCGTAGGGCAGGTTGATTTCCTGGCGCAGGCCGGCATCGAGCAGGGTTTCGTCGAAGCGGATGGCGACTGCCCGGTGGTCGGGGCGGAAGGTCACCGTCGCTTCGGCCTTTGCCGCGCCCATGCGCTTGGGCGGCAGCCACGGCGCAAGGAACAGCAGCAGCGACAAGCCGACGATGCCGAACCAGAGGTAGAGCGGATTGACGACATAGACCAGCGCCAGCACCGGCATCTGGAACCAGTCGAAGCCAATGTTGGTCGGCACCACCAGCATGTCGGCTTCGCCGCCCTGGCTGACCACCGGTTTGACCAGCGCCAGCACGACGAACATCAGGGTGAAGGCGATGGCGATCGCACGCGGCGGGTTGACATGGGCGCGCGGCACGCGCTGTACGTGTACCCAGGCGATGACCCCGGCGATCAGCGGCGCGCCGAGGTGGATGAAGGCGAGCAGGGTGAATAGCCGGCTGGTGACGTTGTCCTGGTAGATGAAATTGCGGATCAAGGTGCCGTTGAACATCGGCAGCGCATCGAACCATTCGGCGGTGGCGATGACCACGAACTGCGCCAGCTTGTCCCACACCAGCATGAAGCCGTTGAGGCCGGAGATATACACCAGCCAGATCAGCGCCACGCCGGTGGCCCAGGAGAACCAGCGGAAGCCGCGGTAGCGGTCGTAGGCGAAGTGCCGCAGCATGTGCAGCAGCATGGTCAGGATCATGCCGTCGGTGGCATAGCGATGCACGCTGCGCATGATGCCGCCGGCCCACCACTGCTCGTGGGTGATGCGCTCGACCGATTCGTAGGCGTCATGCACTGCGGTATCGGCGAATATGTAGAGATAGACGCCGGTGCCGATCAGCAGCCAGAATTGCCAGAAGCTGATGGTGCCCAAGTGGTAGAAGGGGTTCAGCTTCTCGCCGAAGGCGACGTTGAACAGGTTCTCCGCGCGCATGAAGAACCAGCGCACGAGTTTTTGGAGGAGAGTCAGCATGGTCTGTATCCGCGCAAGAGGATGGAGGTTCGGTGGGTTGTGCTCAGAGTTTTTCCGCAGTGCCCTGCTGGAAGAACAGGCCGCCCTTGTCCGGATTGAAGTCGATCACCAGCACTTGCGCCGGCTTTAGCGTGACCTTCGCTTCCTTGACGAAATTGAAGCCGGGATTGATCAGGTTGTCGTTCATTTTCACCGCCAGCTGGTAGGTGCCCGCCTTGACTTCGAAGCGCTTGTAGACCGTGGACACGCCGTCGCGGGAAAGCCCCGTGGGATGCATCACGGTTTCGAACATCGGCTTGCCGTCGAGTTCCAGCACCAGCTTGATGTCGGAACGCCCGCGCGGGCAGTCCAGCGGCGCGCGCATGTTGGGCGGCAGCTTGGCCAGTTCCTCGGGCGTGCGCTTGCGGCACTCGCGTCCGCCGAGGTGGCTCATCGACAGCTTGACCAGGGCCACGTCGTCCGCTATCTGCTTGTAGGTGGGCGCCGTGGAGAAGTAGCCGATGAAAGCGGCAAAGGCGCCGTAGAGGATGATCTGGCCGGCAATGGCGACGGGTTTAGCCATGGTGAGTTCCTTCGCAGGGCCGTCCCAAGAAGGAACAGCCAGTTACACGGAGCGGGCATTGCCCGCGAACTTTCGTCACCCCCGTCCATCGGAAGGGGGCTGGGGGGAAGGTCGTCATCTGGTTCTCCGGGAATAAGCGGGCGGTTTGCTGCTGGCGAGTGCTTGGGTTTCGAGTCGGGTCCTGAATTCATCGACCGCGGCGGCGAGCCGTTTGTCCTCGCTGCGCGAGGCATGAACCACTTGCAGCAGTTCCTGCGGCACCAGGCCGCGCAGATGCGGTTCGCGGCTGCGGGCAAGGCGTTCCTGTGTCCATTGCATGCCGAGGCGGAAATCGCAACCGCCGTCGCGGCAGCCGGTAATGACGATGCCATCGGCGCCGCTGCGCAGCGCATATTCGACGAAGGACGGTGGCAGCATGCCGGTACACAGCAGGCTGATGGCGGCAGTGTCGGCGCTGGCGAGACGGCTTACGTCGGCGCCCTTGTCGCAGCCGAAGACCACCAGCCGGGTTCTGCCCTGCAGTTGCGCCAGCCGGGCTTCGAGCTGCCGGCGCAGGACATCGACCGGCTGCTGCGGCATGTCGATGCCCGTCACCAGCTTTTCCTGGCTGCGGAAGGGCGTCGATGAGGGACATGATCCGGCGCAGATGCCGCAGGCGGCACACAGGTCGGGATCGACGACGGCAATCTGGTGCGCCGGCTTGTCGGGATGCGGCGCCATGGTGACGGCTTCGTAGGGGCAGTCGGCGTGGCAGCGGCTGCAGCCGTTGCAGTTGGCCGCATCGACCACGGCGATTGGCTGTGCCTTTGGATGGGGCAGAAAGGGCAGGGCAAAGAGCAGGATCGTGGCGCCGAATATCAGGGTCCACACGACTGCCGGCGAGCTGATGTCGGTCAGCGGATGGATGAACAGGATGAACCAGTCGAGGCGCAAGTCGGTTGGCGCCAGTGCCAGATTGGCCGGCGCATCGGAGAGTGCCGGCTTGATCAGGGCCAGCGCCAGAAAGCCGGCCATGACGACTGACATCTGCCTGCGCGAAGGCAGGTAATCGACGTGGCTGATGCGATTGACATGGGCCCAGAGGCCGAGAATCAGCATCAGCGGCACGCCGATGTGGATGAAGATCAGCACGGTGAAGAAGCGGTCGTTGATCGAATCGGGGGCGAGAAAGTTGCGCGCCGCCGGTGAGCTGAAGATCGGCAGCCAGTCGAGCAGTTCCGTGCTGGCGACGGCCGAAAACTGCGCCAGCCTATCCCAGACGATCCAGTAGCCGCCGATGGCCGCGATATAGGCAAACCAGACCAGCGGTACGCCGGTGACCCACGAATACAGGCGAAAGCCATGGTAACGGCCGTAGGCCCACTCGCGCAGCAGATGCAGCATCATGACCAGCACAAAGGCATCGGCGGCGTAGCGATGCATGCTGCGCAGTATGCCACCCAGATACCACTGTTCGCGCGACAGCCAGCCGATCGAGTTGTACACGCCGTCGATGCTGGTATCCAGCACGGTGTACATGTAGAGCCCGGTGGCGACCAGGATCCAGAGAAAATACAGGCCGAGGGCGCCGAGATGGCGCAAGGGATTGTCGGCGCCGCCGAAGAAGCCATCGAACAGATTCTCGATGCTTTCGAAGAGGGATTGCGCATTGCTGCGCAGAACTGCATGCATGCTCGTGGGGGTCCGTAACGTCGGTGCCGGTTGACTACGGTCGACTATTAGCGGTTGATGATATTCAAGTCGGAAGCTTTTCGACTTGACTCGAATCAACCGGATTGAATCCCGTCCTTGCGCTGCTTGCGCATGAAGCTCCAGCCCACCCAGCCCATGAAGAAGGTGAAACTGATGAAGCCGGCGATCTCGAAATAGAGCGCGTAGTTGGTGCGGTACCTGCCCGTGACCGGGTCATACACCGAACACAGGATCCGGATGCGGTCGGCAATCTCGCCGAGGGTGCTGGTCTGCGCCGGGATCGGCGCGCCGGTGATCATCGCCTTGAGCGGTTCCGCCAGGTCTGCGGCGGTAAAGGTTTCGCCATAGATCTGACGGACGATCTTGCCCTCGGCATCGACCAGAGTGACCTGGTTCAGGTGATCGAAGCCGGCGGTGGTGGCGATATAGCTGAAGCCGAAATTCTGCGTAAGTTCGTCGACGATGGCCGGTGCCGGGCTGAGGAATTCCCAGTTGGGCAGATGGATGCCGTACTGGGTGGCGAAGGCCTTCATCGCCTGCGGCGAATCGAAGGGCTGGTTGAAGCCGATGCTGACGATGTTGAAGCGATCGGTGCCGAGTACGGCGATGGTGTTCTGCACGGCCTTTTGCAGGTTCTTGGTGGTGGTGGGACAGACTTGGAAGCAGGCGGTGTAAATGAAATTCACCAGCAGCGGCTTGCCGCGGTACTTGGCCAGCGGGGTCGGGCGTTCCTGTCGATCGAGCAGGACATGGTCGCCGACGGGCTGGCCAATCACGCTTTGCGATCGCTCCAGCGCCGACTGTGCGTCGAGCGTGGTGAGCACCAGACCAGTGCGCGCACCTTGGGGCTGCTGGGCAAGCTTGGGCTCAGGCACCTTGTCGGCGGCGTGGACGCAACTTGCGCCAATGACAAAAGCTGCCGCGAGTGCGGCATGAACAAGATGACGGATCACGGGAACTACCTGCCGACTAGAAGCGGGCGTCGATGATCGCCGCAGTGAGCACCAGCGTCAGCTGGGCCAGCGAGGCATGGAAGCAGGTCATGGCCGTTTCGCGATTGGTGTTCTGCACCAGGCGCCAGGCCTTCTGGATGAACAGGAAGCCGCCGATTGCCGCCCCGGCGAAGTAGATGGCGCCGAGGCCGAAGGCCAGCGGCAACAGCGAGGCCGCCACCAGCAGCAGGGTGCTGCCGAATATCGCCTTGGCCGCGCGCTGGTCGCCGACCACCACGGGCAGCATCGGCACGCCGGCCGCGGCATAGTCGTCGCGGTAGGCAATCGCCAGGCTCCAGAAGTGCGGCGGCGTCCACAGGAAGAGCACGAAGGCCAGCGCCAGGGGTACGGCGCCGACATGAGGATCGGCGGCGGTCGCGCCGGCCAGCACCGCCCAACTGCCGGCCAGGCCGCCGAACACGATATTCAGCCAGGTGCGGCGCTTGAGCCAGACCGTATAGACAATGGCGTAAAAGAAGGCGCCGAGGAAGGTGAACAGCGCGGACCAGGCGTTCAGCGCCAGCCATGCGGCGGCCACCGACAGCGCCATCAGGCCGAAGATGACTACCAGCCAGAGCGGGCCGTGCTTGACCTCGCCGGTGGCGAAGGGACGGTTCTTCGTGCGCGACATCAGCGGATCGGTGTCGTGTTCGTAATACTGGTTGAAGGCGCCGGCGCTGGCCGAGGAAACCAGCACGGCGAGCGTCAGTATGATGAGTTGCGCCAGACTCAGGCCGGGGCCGCTGCTGACCGAAAGTCCGGCGAGTGCGGTGAAGGTGATGACCACGCCGATTCGCAGCTTGAACACTCCGGCGATGGCACGCAAGGAAAGGCCCGGGGATTTGGCAGTAGGCAGCGTCGATTCCATAGGTGTGTTCGCGGGGTGGTGGCGTAGTGTTTATTTTGTATCGTAACCTGCTTGAATCGGTCCTGGGTTCCAGGGCCGATTCAGGCAGGTCCCCGCACCGCAGTGCGGGGAGCCTGTTCAGCCGTTGATCAGCCCGTTTTCAGCTGAGGCCCCAGACTTCGGACAGGTACTTCCAGTTCACGAAGTAGTAGAGCACGAAGCAAGTCAGCAACGTGATGGCCAGCACCACCGTACCGGGAACCTTGACGTGTTCTTCGCTGCCGGTGTGGGAAGCGGCAGCCGCCACGGTCTGGTCGGGGATCGGCACCGGCTTGTCATGGGCCGCACCACCGTCGAGCTTCTTGCCGAACAGCAGGGAACCCACCACCAGCAGGATCCACAGGCCGCCGCCGATGACCGCGATGACGCCGAAGATGCCGGTGAGACCCATCATCAGGTAGGCCGAGCCCGGCCATTCATACTGGAACGGCGCTCCGGAGAAGGCCATGTCCCAGTGGCGGCGCGATACGCCCAGGGTGCCGGCGCCCATCATCACCAGCGACAGCACGATCATGCTGAGGCCGTAGAGGTAGGGCTGGATCTGGCACAGCTTGGGGAAAATCATTTCGCGCTTGAACAGGGTCGGCACCAGCAGGTAGGTGACCGCCATGAAGGCCAGCGTGGTACCGACGACGACCGTGGCATGGAAGTGGCCCGGCACGTAGAAGGTGTTGTGCATCAGCATGTTGATCTGCTCGGTGCCCAGCACCACGCCGGAGATGCCGCCGATGAAGCCGAAGCCGACCAGGGAAATGAACATGCCGGAGAACACCGGGTTGCCCCAGGGCGCCTTGCGCAGCCATTCGAACAGGCCGTTGTTGAAGCCCTTCTTGCGCTGTGCCGCTTCGATCGCACCCGGAACCGTGAAGCCGTGAATCATCGACGCGAGTACCGCGAAGTACATGAAGTAGGAGGTGTTCAGCACCTTCCATTCGGCGCTCATGCCCGGGTCGGACAGCAGGTGGTGCGCGCTGGCCAGTTGCAGGAACAGGATGTAGAGCAGGAAGGCGAAGCGCGAGACTTTCTCGGACAGCGGCTTGGCGCCGAAGGCCACGGCAGCGACCAGATACCAGATCGAGACGTGTGCGGCAACGTTGATCTGCTGCGAGGAGTGACCCAGTGCCCACCAGACCATGCGGTACAGCTGCGCGTCGATTTCCTTGATGATGCCCACCGACCAGAGGAAAGTCGGGATCAGGATCGCGGCGCCGGAGGCGATGGTGAAGACCGCGATGATCGCTGCCGTCATGGCGCCGAAGGTGACCAGCGGCAGTGAGCCGGTGTAGGTCTTCTCGCGCTTGGCGACCACCAGGGTACCGAAGAACACGCCGCAGCCGATCAGCGCACCCACCGCAAACAGGATGATGCCCAGGTAGAAGTGCGGCGCGGCCTGCATCGGCACGTAGGAGGTGAACATCACGCTCGACTCGCCCTGGAAGATGGCGACGTTGGTCATGATGCCGCCGACGACCATGAGCCAGAACTGCACCCAGCCCAGCCATGGCGTGGCAATTCGGCAGCGCAGCAGGGTCGATGAGGCAAAGTAGAGCACCGCCATTTCGAAGAAGATGATCCACAGGATCAGCATGTCGATGCCGTGCGCGGTCAGGATCAGGTAGAACTGGTCCGCCGGCAGCAGCTTGATCGCCGGCCAGCGGGTCAGGATCACCAAGAGGGCGGTGATGCCGCCCACCAGCAGCCAGAGCACGCCGGCAACGGCGTTCCAGCGCATCAGTTTGTCGGCATCGAGGTCGAACTGCAGCCCGGTGCGCGGACAGGTACGGTAAGTAGTTGCCATCTGTGTATCCCCTTATTTCACGTAAATACGGCCAAGCATCGTGTGGTGCCCGATGCCGCAGTATTCGTTGCAGACGATGGC
This sequence comes from Sulfuritalea sp., assembly GCF_031426875.1. Taxonomy (NCBI): domain Bacteria; kingdom Pseudomonadati; phylum Pseudomonadota; class Betaproteobacteria; order Nitrosomonadales; family Sterolibacteriaceae; genus Sulfuritalea; species Sulfuritalea sp. The sequence goes on along the minus strand of NZ_JASJPC010000042.1, from coordinate 7,394 downwards.
GTAGGTGCCGGCCTTGGTCGGCGTCATCTTGACCACATGCTCATAGCCGGGAATCACCTGGATATTGATGTTGGTCGGCTGCAGCGAGAAGCCGTGGTTGTAGTCGACGGACGACAGGTGGATCTTGTAGGTCTTGCCCGCTTCGAGTTCCAGGATCGGATACCAGGCCCAGAGACGGGCCAGCAGGAAGGCTTCGCCCTTGGCGTTGGGCTTGACCACCGGGATGTTCTGCTCCGTCTCGGTACGAATGGTATTTTCCTTGACGAAGGCTTCCGTCTTGGCCGTGAACATCTCGGTGGTGGTCTTGTAGACCTCGTTCGAGAGGTTCTGCTTACCGTTGATGTGCCAATAGACCATCATGGTGAACATGATCATGGCCCAGACGAAGGCGATACCGATCCAGGCCCATTCTTGCCCGGAAATCGGGGTTTTCCACCACAACCGCTCTGAAGGCGGCAGGATTGCACTCATATGATTCTCCCTGATTGACTGGATTGCTTACTTGGCGAGGGGGACACTCATGATGTCGATGATGCCCCACAGGATGTAGATGACACCGGGAGACGCTACCCCCAGAAACAGGAGCAGGAAGTGGTTGTCCAGCAATTTCTGCATGAATGGAACATCGTCGTCGTCATTGTTATTCGCCATGGTTCTGCCCTCTAACGGTTGGCGCTGCAGCGCGCGGTGGAATCGAACTTACGGAAACTAGTGGGGGCGAAGATAGCCCGACGGGGGGTGTCGGGTAATTGACGTAGGACAAGAAATCGCAGTGTCGGCGCAGGTTTCCATGCTGCGCTGCGACAAAACGCCGCAGCTGTTTGTCGCTACATTGCCGAGAACATGCGGCCGCCCGCCCGTCGGTGTGGGACCAACGGACACCCCGGTGCGGCGGTCAGGCGGTTTCCTGGACTTCCAGCCAGTAGGCCAGACCCTGAGCGTTAAGCTCCAGGTCAAGGTGCCAGATGTCGAGTATCTCCGCATCGCTGAGGCGGCAGCCGTGGGCATGGGCTTTCTTGAGCAGGAGCGTGGTCAGGTTCTCGCGGATGCGGGCCGTCTTGTCTTCGTCCTCGCTGGCCGCCAGCGCAATCGCGACGTACTGGTCGAGCAGCCCGAGCACTTTGCGGCCCAGTTCGGCGGGCGGCGCCAGGCGGCTGAAGTGGGTCAGATAGACGGCTTCGGGATTGAAGGACAGTATGCGCAGGATGGAGGTGCGCATTTCGTCGGGGTCGAACTGGATCGGCGTCGAGGAGGGGAAGATCAGCGGGCGGCCAGAGACATCGAGTTCGCGGTAGGAAATGCCGAAGGTGTCGCCGGTGAAGATGCCGCTGGTCTGGCGGTCGACGATCGCTATGTGGTGGCGGGCATGGCCCGGTGCGTCGATGCAGAGCAGTTCGCGCGAGCCGAGTTTCAGTACCGTGTTGTCGTGGGCTTCGATGATGCGTTCGGCCGCGATCGGGATCAGTTTGCCGTACATGCGCCGCGCCCGCTCCTGGCCATAGACGCCCTCGACGCCGGCCATCAGTTTGCTCGGCTCGATCATGTGCCGCGCGCCGCGCGGATGGACGACGAGCTTGGCGTTGGGGAAGGCTTCCATCATCACGCCGGCGCCGCCGGCGTGGTCGAGATGGATGTGGGTCAGGATCACGTAGTCGACGCTTTCCGGCCCCAGGCCGCGCGCGGCAAGGGCCGCCAGCGCCTGCGGCATGACCTCGAAGTTGGCGGTATCGACGAAGGCGGCGCGGCCCTCGCTCTCGATCAGGTGGATGGCGGCCAGCAGCGGGCGGACGTAGCCGGCATCGAAGGCATAGATGCCGTTGTGATAGTCGATCATGGTGTTGGGCATGGTTTGTATCGGCACGACTGCAGGTCTTGTAGGGTTTTGTAGGGCCGACTTCAGTCGGCCAAGAGTTGATGGCGGACTGAAGTCCGCCCTACGGTCCGCCCTAAGCCTTCCGCGCGGCGCGGATCAGTTCGGCGCCGCGTTCAGCGATCATCACCGTCGGCGCGTTGGTGTTGCCCGAGGTGATGGTCGGCATGATCGAGGCGTCGACCACGCGCAGGCGCCCAATGCCGCGCACGCGCAGCTCGGAATCGACCACCGCGTTCGGGTCGTCGGCCCGGCCCATGGCGCAGGTGCAGGTCGGGTGGAAGATCGTGGTGCCGATGTCGCCGGCGGCCTTCGCCAGTTGCTCGTCGCTCTGCACCTGCGCGCCGGGCTGGTGCTCCTGCGGCCGGTAGGGCGCCATGGCCGGCTGCTCGACCACGCGGCGCGTCAGGCGCAGGGCGCGCGCGGCGACCAGGCGGTCGTTCTCGGTCGACAGGTAGTTCGGTGCGATGACCGGCGCCGTCGCCGGATTGCGGTCGCGGATATGCACCACGCCGCGCGAAGTCGGACGCAGGTTGCATACACTCGCGGTGAAGGCCGGGAACGGATGCAGCGGGTCGCCGAACTTTTCCAGCGACAGCGGCTGGACATGAAATTCGAGGTCGGGCGTGGCCACATCGGGCGAGGAGTGGAAGAAGCCGCCAAGCTGACTCGGGGCCATCGACAAGGGACCCGAGCGGAACAGTGCGTACTCCAAACCCATCATCGCCTTGCCCCACAGGCTGTTGGCACGCTGGTTGAGCGTGGTGATGCCCTGCACCTTGAAGATCATGCGCAGTTGCAGGTGGTCCTGCAGGTTGCCGCCGACGCCCGGCAGCTCATGCAGCAATGGCACGCCGCGGCTTTTCAGCATTGCGGCGGGGCCTATGCCGGAACGCTGCAGAATGGTCGGCGAGCCGATCGCGCCGGCCGTCAGCACCGTCTCGATGCGCGCCGTGACCTTGTGCGGCACATCGTTCAGGCTGAACTCGACGCCGCGCGCCTCCTTGCCCGCCATGACCAGCTTGTCGATCAGCGCGCCGGTGACGACCTTGAGGTTGGGCCGGTGCCGCACCGGGCGCAGCATGGCCTTCGAGGCATTCCAGCGCACGCCCTTCTTCTGGTTTACCTCGAAGTGGCCGATGCCGAAATTGTCGCCGCGGTTGTAGTCCTGCTTGAAGGGGATGCCGGCTTGCTTGGCCGCTTCGGTGTAGCGGTCGAGGATGTCCCAGTGCAGGCGCTGCTTCTCGACGCGCCACTCGCCCTTGTCGCCGTGCATTGTGTCGGCGCCGGCCCAGTGGTCTTCGCTGTGCTTGAACACCGGCAGCACGCTGTTCCAGTTCCAGCGCGCATCCCCTGTGATCTGCGCCCATTCGTCGTAGTCGCGGTCCTGGCCTCGCAGGTAGAGCATGCCGTTGATCGACGAGCAGCCGCCCAGCACCTTGCCGCGGGCGTAGATGATCGAGCGGCCGTTGAGGCCCGGCTCGGCCTCGGTCTTGTAGCACCAGTCGGTGCGCGGATTATTGATGCACTTCAGGTAGCCGATCGGGATGTGGATCCAGATCCAGTCGTCCGGCCCCCCGGCTTCGAGCAGCAGCACCGTGACGTCGGGATCGGCCGAGAGGCGGTTGGCCAGCACGCAGCCGGCCGTGCCGCCGCCGGCGATGACGTAGTCGAATTCGCCAAAGTCTTTCATGGCCGGGAAAACCTATTAGCCACAGAGGGCACAGAGATCACGGAGAAACCCCGTGGTCCGCGATACTCCGGTTGGCCCACGCGAGAATGATCGGATGCCGTGGCAGTGAGCTTTATCTCTGTGCCCTCTGTATTCTCTGTGGCCGGAAGTTTGGTTTTCTGCGTCATTTGTTCACCGGCATCACGAACTCGGGACCCTTCGATTCCGAACCCGGCCAGCGTTGCATGATGGCCTTGTAGCGCGTGTAGAAGCGCACGCCTTCCTCGCCGTAGATGTGGTGGTCGCCGAACAGGCTCGCCTTCCAGCCGCCGAAGGAATGCCAGGCCATGGGCACTGGGATCGGCACGTTGATGCCGACCATGCCGACCTCGATCTTCTGGATGAAGGCCTGCGCCGTGCCGCCGTCGCGCGTGAAGCAGGCGACGCCGTTGGCGAAGCTGTGGCGGTTGATCAGCTCGACCGCCGCGGCGAAGGTCGGTACGCGCACCACGCACAGCACCGGGCCGAAGATTTCCTCCTGGTAGATGCTCATTGCCGGCGTGACGTTGTCGAACAGCGTCGGGTTGATGAAGAAACCTTCTGCCAGCTCGCCGGTCAGCCCCTGGCGGCCGTCGAGCACCAGTTTCGCGCCTTCCTGCACGCCGGCGGCGATGTAGCCGGCCACCTTGTCGCGATGCACGCCGGTCACCAGCGGCCCCATTTCGACGTTCGCCGCATCGCCAGCACCAACTTTCAGCTTCCTCGCGCGTTCGAGCACGCGCGCCACCAGTTCGTCGGCGCAACTGCCGACCGCCACGGCGACCGAGATCGCCATGCAGCGTTCGCCGGCGGAGCCGTAGGCGGCGCCAATCAGCGCATCGGCAGCACCGTCGAGGTCGGCGTCGGGCATCACCACCATGTGGTTCTTCGCCCCGCCCAGCGCCTGCACGCGCTTGCCGTGGGCAATGCCGTGGGCCTGGATGTATTTGGCGATCGGCGTCGAGCCGACGAAGGACACCGCCGCAACATCAGGATGTTCGAGCAGCGCGTCGACCGCTTCCTTGTCGCCCTGTATGACGTTGAAGGCGCCGGCCGGCAGTCCTGCCTCGCGCAGCAGTTCGGCGGCGAACAGCGAGGGCGACGGGTCGCGCTCGGAAGGTTTCAAGATGAAGGTGTTGCCGCAGGCCAGGGCCATCGGCGCCATCCACATCGGCACCATGAAGGGGAAGTTGAAGGGCGTGATGCCCGCGGCGACGCCCAGCGGCATGCGCTGGCTCCAGTGGTCGATGCCGCCGCCGATGCCATGCGAATGCTGGCCCTTGAGCAGTTGCGGAATGCCGCAGGCGAATTCGATGACTTCGAGTCCGCGCTGCACCTCGCCCAGCGCATCGGGCAGGGTCTTGCCATGCTCCGCACTGAGCAGCTTGGCGATGTCGGTCGAGTACTTGTCGACCAGGTCGCGGAACTTGAACAAGACCCGGGCGCGGCGCTGCGGCGCCGCGGAGCCCCAGTCGGCGAAGGCGGCGCGGGCGGCGGCCACGGCGCGGTCGACGTCGGCCCGGGTTGCCAGCGAGACCTGGCGCGCGACGCGGCCCTCGGCTGGATTGAACACCTCGCCGACGCGGGTGCCGGCGCCGGCATCGGCGTGGCCATTGATCCAGTGGCCGATCAGGTCGGCGGCATTGATGAATTGGAGGTTCATGGCGGTCTCTTGATCGGGATGGGGGATTGGAACTCGTCATTAGAGCGCGATGACGGGACGAAATCCAATGAGAAATGCTTGCGCGCGATATTTGCGGCGCTAATATCCAGGCATGGACTTCAATCTGATCCGCACTTTCGTCACCTTGGCACGCGAGGGCAATCTCACGCGCACCGCGCAGCACCTGCACCTGTCCCAGCCGGCACTGTCGCTGCAATTGAAGAAGCTGCACGAACAACTCGGCCTGGTGTTGTTCGAGCGCACGCCGCGCGGCATGCGCCTGACCCGTTCCGGCGAGCAGTTGCTGCCGGCTGCGCAGCGCGCGCTGGAGGCGTCGAGCGAACTGGTCAGCCTGGCGGCGGGGATCAGCGGCCAGATCGGCGGCCGGCTGCGCATCGGCACCATCGTCGATCCCGAGTTCCTGCGCCTGGGGCCCTTCCTCAAGCGCCTGGTCGAGTACCACCCCGGCCTCAGCACCGATCTTGCCCACGGCATGTCGGGCGCGGTGCGGCGCGAGGTGGCGGCCAAGCGGCTCGACGTTGCCTACACGCTCGGCCAGCCGGGCATGGGCGACGTGGATGCCGCATTCGACGTGTTGCGCCTGACCGGATTCAGTTACCGCGTCATCGCGCCGCCGGGCTGGCAGGAGCGGGTGCGCGGCAAGGACTGGAAGGCGCTGGCGCAACTGCCCTGGATCGGCACGCCCACGGATTCGGTCCATCATCGGCTGCTCGCCGGCGTTTTCAGGGAGGCCGGCGCCAGTCCGCGCATCGTCGCCCAGGTCGATCTCGAACCCTCGATGCTCGACCTGGTCAAGTCCGGCGTCGGGCTTTCGCTGGCGCGCGACAGCATTGCCCTGCGCGCCGCACATGCCGGTGGAATCGTGATTGCGGATCGCGTGGAGGTGCCGGCCGAGCTCGGATTCCTGTGTCTGCGCACGCGCCGCAAGGAGCCGGCGATCGCCGCCGCATTCAGCGTAATCGGCAGCGTATGGAGCGCGGCATGAAATTTCCGCGACAATTCATTGCGCGGTCGGGTTGCCTGTGGCACAATGCGCGCCTTCCAACGCGGAGTGGTAGTTCAGTTGGTTAGAATACCGGCCTGTCACGCCGGGGGTCGCGGGTTCGAGTCCCGTCCACTCCGCCAACGTTTCATCGAAAACCCGCAAGCCTTCAAGGCCTTGCGGGTTTTTCGTTTGCGCCCCGCCATTCTCCCCTGCATCGCCTGGCTTTTGCCCTTGGACCGATTGGGCGCGCACCGTCATCGGGGGATTCTCGGCCGCCGTGCTCTAAGGCAATGTCAGCCCGCACCCATGGAGTCGCGGCGATTGTGCGGCTGCGGCGAGGTTGAAATGGGGGATGGCAATGTGTAGGATTAAATCCTACCAACCTCATGGAGGCCGACATGCGTACAACCCAGCAATTCAGTATCACCCTGCCGAATGAAATGGCGGGGATGGTGAAATCGATGGTTGCCACGGGCGTCTATGCCACGGAAAGCGAAGTATTCCGTGATGGACTCCGGGCGCTTATGGCGCGGGAACGTGCCATGGAACAATGGCTGCATGACCAGGTTGGTCCAGCCTATGATGCACTGAAAGCAGACCCTTCCCGGGCGGTCAGTCCCGATGAGGTACGGGCGCGGATTGCCGCCGAGCATAAGCGCAAGGCCGTTGCCCGCAAGGTGAAATGAAGTATCGCGTGGTCTTCTCGCCGGAAGCGGAAGATCAATTGGCCGAGCTTTATCGCTACATTGCTGCAGTCGCTTCGCCCGGTATTGCCGCGCGCTACGTCAATGCCATCATCACCTACTGCGAGACGCTCGATACTTTCCCATTGCGTGGGGCCAAGCGCGACGATATTCGTCCAGGTTTGCGCATCACCAATTACAAGGGGCGGACGGTCATCGCATTTGACGTGGATGCACGGCAAGTTTCCATCATCGGCGTGTTCTATGGCGGGCAGGATTACGAATTGGCGCTTCAGGACGATATCGAGGACGAATGCTGATATGGCTTCGCCGTCGAAGAGAGGGCATCTCTGTGGCCTGAGTGACGTGTATCCGACCATTGGCGCGCCATTTTTTGCATGTTTGGTCACTGCTGTCCGGTTAAATTGAAGGTGGAATCGCTGTAAGCCATGACTGACAAG
>NZ_JASJPC010000041.1:0-9450 GCF_031426875.1 Sulfuritalea sp. | reverse complement strand
CGTTCATCTGGCATGTACCATCGTCTGGTTGGCTTGATTGAGAACACGCCCTAGCGATCCAACCGCACAGGTGTCTTCACTCGCCAGCAATTTAGAACCGGGATACTACCGAGCCGCCTTAATCGCCGGCAGCGTCGCTTTCGGATCTGGGACAAACAAGAAACGCCACTCCGAATACTGCTTTCCTCCCTCGAACCCATCCTCGCCGCGATCGAAATTGGCGGTCTTGAGCGGCTCGTCTTCAGATCGGCTATGCACGCCGGCAATGCCTCCGCCCGGTGCGCCGAGCGTGGCCCAGTCGGCCTTGCCGGTCATTGGATCAACCGGAATGCGGCGCATGTGACGGCGGATACCTGGCACCCGGTTGTCCTTGAGCAGATCCTCCAGGCTGGACGGATAGCGCGCGGTGCCGCCCGACGGTGCCGTGTAGTAGCGTCCGATCGCGTCTCGCAGGTCGCGACCGGCTTGGAGCAGATCCCGCTCCTTGTCGCGCCTGCGGGCGGTATCCCAGACTTCGCCCACCGCGGCAAGCCCGACGCCCAGTACGGACACGAGGAACAGGATGGCGAGGTAGGTAAAGCCGTCCTGGCGCCGCCGCATAGCATTACCAGTCGGCATAGAGGCTGCCGTCGGCGGCCTTTCCCGGCGCGCCGCTACGGATGTCGGCGAGCCCGGTCGGCTCGCCGGATTTCGCCGGAACGAGGGTCCATGTGTCGTTGCTCTCCGTGATCGGATCGATCGGCAGGCTGCGCAAATAGCGCTTGTCCACCAGATCCTCCAGCGAGGACGGCAACTTGCCGCTGTCGGCGCGGAACTTGTCGATGGCGTCGCGTACCTGTTCGAGGTTCTGCCGCAGAACAACCTCCTTGGAGTTGTCGACGTGTCGGAAGTAGCGCGGCGCAACCAGGGTCAACAGGATCGCGACGATGGTCATCACGACCAGCAGTTCAATCAGCGTGAATCCGCGGCGCGCCATCCCTACCAGTCCCGGTAAGCGATGCCGTTGAGGCCGATCGCAGTGCTGCGCGAGTACACGTCATAGATGTCGTCGCCCTCGCGCGGGTCGTCGTGCGCGCTCGCATAGCTGCGCTTGCCCCAGCTTTCCTCGGCGCTGATCCCAAGATCGGCGAAGGGGTCGCGCGGAATCGCGCGCAAAAAGTAGAGCTTGCGCCGCTTGGGATCCTTCTGGTCTTCGAGGCCTGTAACGAGCACATCGAGACTGGGCGGATAGCCGGATCGATCGGCCGCTGCGCCAAGCCGGCCTTCGTCGACTGCCTTGCGGTAGGCATCCAGCCCGTCGCGGATCTGACGTAGCGCGTGTTTGAGGTCCTGCTCCTTGGTGCGCCGAGCCGTGGTCTCCGCCAGGGGCAGCAGCAGGGTGGAGAGGATGGCGACAATGGCCAGCGTGACCAGCATCTCGATCAGCGTGAAGCCCGGCTGCCGCCTGCGAATCATGTCAGCGCTTGGCGGCCGGCGCGGCGAAGGCGGAGGGTAGCGGCGCCACAGGCTTGCCGGCGGCATCGGTCTGTGGCGGTGCAGCAGGAGGCGTGCCGGTCGCGGACGCGGAGGCAGGAACGGTCCCGTCGGCGATTGCGGCGGATTCGGCTGCCGCGCCAGGAGTCGGTTGCGCGATCGCTTGCGGCACAGCGGCCGCCATTGGCTTGGCTCCAGTTGCCAGCTCGTTCGACTTGAGACGCAAGGGTGGCGCACCGATCATGGATTCCGTGCCGGAGAAGTAGCCGGTGGTTCCGGCTTCACCCGGCGACAGATTGCGCACGATGCGCGGCGTGATCAGGAGCACGATTTCAGTCTTGATGTTGGTGTTGTTGTTGCTCGAGAACAGCCGTCCGAGGATCGGCAGGTCGCCGAGCCCGGGAACCTTGTTGGCACTGCGGCGTTCGTCCTCCTGGATCAGGCCGGCCAGCACCTGGGTTTCCGAGTCGCGCAGACGCAGGGCCGTGGTGGCGTTGCGCGTGCCGAGGCGGTAGGTCTGCAGACCGGAGGCCCGCGTGATGGTTTCAAGGATGTTGCTGACTTCCAGTCCCACCTTGATCGCGACGTCGTCGGCGAGCGAAATATTCGGTTCGACTTCCAGCTTGAGGCCGACGTCGAGGTAGCTCACGGCTTCCGAGACGCCCACATTCGCAGTCGAGGTGGTCGTGATCACCGGCACCCGCTCGCCGATGTGGATCTTGGCCTTCTCGCGGTTCTTGACGCGGATGCGCGGGTTGGCCAGCAGATTCGTGTCGGAGTCGGTCTTGCGCAGGTTGAGGATCAACGCCGGGTTGGTGATGCTCATGCGAACCAGGCTGGAATTGCGGTTCTGCCATTCGGGTAGCCGCAGCGTGCCGGCGACGTTGTCTGCACCGACAACGCTGTAGCTCACCTGCTCGGGATAGCGAATGCCGAGTTCCATGAGCCGGTTGACGCCGACTTCGAGCACTTCGAGCTCAAGCAGCACTTCCGGCTCGGGCAGGTCCTGCGCGGCAATCAGACGTTCGGCGATGCGGATCGCCTCTGGCGTGTCGCGCATGGCAATGTAGTTGAGCTTCTCGTCGACGATCAAGTCCTTGGTCTTGACCAGGGTCTTGATCGTGTTGGCGATCTGTTTGGCGTCGGCATGGGCCAGATAAAAACCCTTGACCATCAAATCCTTGTAGTCCTTGATCTTGGACGCCGAATTGGGGAAGACCAGCAAGGTGTTGTCGTTGAGCACCTTGTAGTCGAGCTGGCTGGTAGTGATGATCAGGCGCAGGACATCCTCCACCGGCGTGTTCTTGACCGTCAGGGTGGTCTTGGTGTCCGGCCGGATTTCCTTGTCGAGGACGAAGTTGATGCCTGAGGCCCGACTGAGCAGATCGAAGGCGGTCTTTACCGGCGCATCGCGAAGATCGACACTCACCGGCCGGGCGAAGCCGGCGCGCAAGGTGGGGGAACGCTCGTCGTCGGCGACGCTGCGCTCGGAGATGCGGCGCTTGAATTGGCGCGCTTCGCGTTGTGCCGGATTCTCCGAGAGGATGCTGCGGATGGCCGTGTCGGCAGCCTCGACCTTGCCTGCCTTGAGCAGCGCCTCGGCGTCGACCAGGCGGTCGCGATGTCGCTTGTCCATCTCGATCGCGGCGAGCCCGGCGCGCGCGCGCTCGTTGTTGAGTTCGATCTCCTGCACCTTGCGATAGGTGGCTTCGGCGATTTGGCCTTGGCCGGCTTGTCGCGCGGTATCGGCCTGGGCCAGCATCTGGCCGATCTGGAGTTCGCGCTGGCGGAAGTAGGCGTTGCGGTATTCGTGGTTGTCGGGCGCCTCGCGCATTGCCTGCTGCAGGGTGGCCAGCCCTTCGACCGTGTCCCCGCCGGCGAGCAGTTCCTGTCCGCGGCGGAAGGTCGCATCATTGGCGCAGCCCGCGAGGCCGAACGCCATGGCGATGAATAGCACAGATACACGGTTCACTGTTCGCTCCCGGTGGAAAGGGTTTGCCGCTGCCCGAGCGGCTGGTAGATGAGTTCGACGCTGCGCTCGGTGATCTTGTCGACGCGCCAGACGCCGTCGATCAGGTCACCGGCTTGTGCCGTGACGCTCTTGTCGGCACGTCCGACCAGGACGGATGCCTTGCCGGCGTCGTCCACCCGGCCGAGATAGGTGTAGGGAAAGGGCGGCGCCATCGGAGGTGGCGGCGGTTCGGCTTTCACTGGCGGCGGCGCCGGCACCCAGGCGTTTGGGCTGAAGGGGTCGACCTGCGGCGACGCCGTCGTCTGTCGGCGAAACACGATGTCCGGAACATCCGCCAGCGGCTCGGCAGCGATCTGGCGACGCGGCGCCTGGGCGACGATGGCAGTCTTACCTGACTTGGCGGGCGAAGTGTCTTCCGGTGCGAACGCCGCGGCCAGTGTAGCGGCGAGGGTCAGGGCGAGCAGGATGCCGCGCGTGCGCGGAGACAGGCGCATCACTTGTCCCCCGCGTACAAGGTAAAGCGAATCTGCGCCTCGATCTTCGGGTCGCGTGCGCTTTGCCGCTGAAACGAAACTTCGTCGAGCGCCAGCGTCGGCACGTCGGCCAGAGCGGCGGTGATGAAGCGGCGGATTTGCGCGTAGCTGCCCTTGACCGGGAGCGTGATTTTGACGGGAACGGGGAGCGGACCGTCGCCCGTCGGGCGCCGGTAATCGCCACGCTCCAGAACAATGCCTTCCTTGTCGGCGACCGTGTGTATCTGCTGGATCCAGTGCGGCACGTGTTTGCGTTCGGGGAAGAACTCGACGAAGGCGCGGATCCGTTCGTTGCGGCTGCGCGGCGCGTCACCCGAATCCTGCGACCGATTGCCGGCGGTTTCGATACGCGCCGCCAGGCGGGCCGCTTCCTCATGCACCGGCTTGATCGTCATCCAGTAGAAGCCTGGCAGCAGCGTCAGGATGAACAGGCCCGCGGCTCCCGCGATTCCGGCGCGGCAGGCATGGTATTCGAGGGTGGCGCGCAGCGGACTCATCGTTTCTCCGCCCCTGGCGTCCAGCGCGCCGTGATCAGAAAGCGCAAGGGCAGATCGGCGTTCTGCGTGCCGCGTTCGTGTTCGACCAGATCGACGTCGCGGAAAAAGCCGCCGCTTTCAAGCTTGCTGACGTAATACACGACGACGCCGATGTCGCGTGCTTCACCGCGAATCTGGACGCTGCCGCGGGCGGCGTCGGGGGCGATCGAAATCAGGGTTGCGTACTCGACAGCGGCCGATTCCAAGGCGTCGAAAAAACCCTCCCAAGGCAAGGTCAGGCGATCCAGAACCCGGTTCATATGCTGCGGATCGGTGTTCGGCAGCGGTGCGGTGTGCGTCGGCCGGACCGCGCGCTGGGCGCTCTCCAGTGTGTGTATGCGACTTGCCAGTTCCTCGTTGGCCGTGCGGTAGTCCGCCCAGGCCAGCGCGCCTGCGCCCAGTCCGGCGGCGAGCAGCAGCATGCCGGCCCGCGAGGGACGCCGGCGGGGCTTGAAATCCAGTTCGAGCAGGGGCGCGCTCACCGCAATCCCTCCAGCGCCATGCCGAACTCGGTGACATCGATGTCCGGGATCGGATTTCCAAGTGCTGATTTCAGCGGCGCCGGCGCGAAGCCGGCCGGCAGCCGCAGTTGCGGGTGATTCGGGGCGCAAAGCAATAGCCCGTCCGGCGCACACTCCTCGCCGGCCTGCACACGTTCCTGCCGCAGCAGGCTCGCAAGTTCTGTCTCCGGGTCGTCGAACAGGCGCCGCACGCGCAGACTCTGCCAAACCCCGTCGTGGATACGCGCCAGGCAGCAACGCTCGCGCTCCACCGTGATAAACCCGAATCGGCCGCTGGCCATTTCGCCGCGGCGCGCGTTGTAGGCATCGACCAGCAGCGGACGCAGCGACACAACCCGGCCGCCGGACGAGGCGGCAGCCGAATCCAGGGCATCGATCAGTGCGCCGTCAATGGCGCAGGCAAGCCGTGGCAGGTGGGCGGGCGCCTCCGCGACAACCACCCGCCAGCCGGCCGACAGCTCGCCATTCGCCTCTTCGATGCTGGTACGGTACAGCGCCTCTTCCTCGTGGCGCCCACGCACGTCGATGCCGCCCGGGACCAGGGCGAGCTTGCACAGGGCGTGGGAAAGCACGATCTCGATGGCCCCGTGGCGCCATTCGGGCAGGCTCAAGGCTTCGCCGATCGCCGCGCCAATCCGTGCCGGCTCGCGGGCATCAAGCGGAAATGGCATGATCTGGGTCGCGGCCACGGTACGCCGCTGACGCCCGCCAAGACGGACCAGCGCGGCGCGGTCCGCATGCAGCGCAATGCGGATGCGCTCAGACCGCCAGCGTGACACGGTTGATTTCCTCAAGGGTCGTCGCGCCGCTGCGCACCACGTCGAGCGCGGCCTGGCGCAGGAAGCGGGTGCCGCTGCCGGCGGCGGCTTCCTTGATGCGGCGCGCCGGCGCCTTGTCGATGATCAGTTCGCGCAGATCGTCGTTGAGCAGGAGCAGTTCGGCGATGGCGTGACGCCCGCGGTAGCCGGTGCCGCGACATTTGCCACAGCCGCGCCCGATTCGGAAGCGGATTTCGTCACCCTGCGCCGGGGTGATGCCGGACTTGCGCAGCAGTTCGGCATCCGGACTGCTGTCTTCCGCGCAATCCGGGCACAGCAGCCGGACCAGGCGCTGAGCGACGATGCCATTGACCGCCGAGACGAAGCTGTAGGGGTCGACCTCCATGTGCAGGAAGCGGCCGATCACGTCGAAAGCGCTGTTGGCGTGTACCGTGGTGAATACCAGATGTCCGGTCAGCGCCGCCTGCACGGCAATCTGCGCGGTCTCCGGGTCGCGGATCTCGCCGACCAGGATTTTGTCGGGGTCGTGGCGCAGGATGGAGCGCAAGCCGCGCGCGAAGGTCAGGCCCTTTTTTTCGTTGACGGGAATCTGCAGTACGCCGGGCAACTGGTACTCGACCGGATCCTCGATGGTGACGATCTTGTCGCGGCCATGGTTGATCTCGGAGACAGCGGCATACAGCGTGGTGGTTTTGCCGCTGCCGGTCGGGCCGGTGACCAGCAGCATGCCGTAGGGCTCCTCGGCCAGCGCGCGCAACTGGGAAATCATCGGCGCATCGAAACCCAGCGCTTCGAGGCGCAGGCCGGCGACGTGATCGGTCAGCGCGCGGCGGTCGAGAATACGCAGCACCGCGTCTTCGCCGAAGATACTGGGCATGATCGAGACGCGGAAATCGACAGCGCGGTCGCTGATCAGCACCTTGAACCGCCCGTCCTGCGGCACCCGTCGCTCGGCGATGTCGAGTTCCGACATCACCTTGATGCGCGAAATGACCTGTTCCGCGAACTGCACGCCGGGCATGGTCGTGTTGTGCGCGAGGACGCCGTCGATCCGGTACTTGATGCTCAAGCCGGCCGGGGTGCATTCGAGGTGGATGTCGCTGGCGCCGGCTTTCAGCGCGTCATAGAGGGTCGAGTGCACCAGCTTGACTACCGGGCTGTCGTGCTCGCCGATACTGCGCAGCGACAGCGTCTCCACCCGTTCGTCGCCCTCGACCATCGCGTCCTGCGCCGGCAGCGCGCCATCCATGGCGTGCAACGTGTCTTCGTGCCGCACCAGGTAGGCGCCCAGATCGGCCGCGTGCGCCAATCCCCAGCGGAAGCGCTCGGCGACTGAGTCTTCGGCCCAGCGCCGGAGCGCCTCGTTGAACGGATCGGCAACCACCATGAAAAGATCGCCCTTGTCGTCGCGCAAGGCGACGCAGACGCGCCGCGCGGACTCCGCATAGGGGATCACGTCGAAGGCGCCCGCCATGCGATGCAGGTCCGCCGCAATGAAGGGGCGATGGTCGAGTGCCTGCGCCACGGCCGCGACGAATTCGTCGGCCGGGAGCGCGAGGCAGGCTTCGAGCGCATCCATCAGCGCGGCGCCCGACTCCTGAGCGTCGGCGCGCGCAACCGCCAGCGCGGCCTGGATGGAACTGACGCTCATCGCAAGTTGCCCGCCAGTTCGAAGATCGGCAAGTACATCAGCACCACCACGATGCCAATCACCAGGCCAATGACGGCCATCAGCACCGGCTCGAAGATGCGCGTGAAGCGCTCGACCCAGCGTTCGAGTTCTTCGTCGTAGAAGCCGGCGATGCGCTCCATCATCTCGCCCATCTGGCCACCGCGCTCGCCAACCCGCAGCATGCGTACCGCCACCGGCGTGGTCAGATTGTTGGCCAACAGCGCCGACGAAATCGGCAAGCCTTCGCGAATCTGTGCGACAGCGGCAACCAGATTCTCGCGATAACCCGGCCGCAGCAAGTCGACCACCATGTCGATCGCGGTTGCCACAGGAATGCCGCCGCGCAACAGCATGCCCAGCGTGCGATAGAAGCGCGTCAATTCATACAGGCGCAGGCGCAGGCCGACCGCCGGCAGGCTCCAGATGCGGTCGATCAGCCGCTGGCGAAAGATGGGAGATACCAAGGCACGCCACAATCCGACGCCGGCCATGATCGCACCGAGCAGCAAGAACGGCCCCCATTGCTCGACCAACTGGCCCCAGTAGAGCAGCAGACGCGACGCCGCCGGCAGGCGCTCGCCCAGGTCGCCGTAGATCTTGGCAAAGCGCGGGACGACGTAACCCAGAAGGAAGAGGACCACCAGCCCGCCAGCGCCGATCAGCAACGCCGGATAGATCGAGGCGCTGATCAGGCGGGCCCGGATTTCGTTGATCTGCCTGGCGTAGGCGACGTAGCGCGTGAGACCCTGGTCGAGGTCGCTGGTGCGTTCGCTGGCGCGCACCGTCGCCACGTAGAGCGGCGAGAAATGCTCGGGCTGCGATGCCAGCGCGACGGACAGTGGCTTGCCCTCGCCGAGCATCCGGTTGATTCGCTCAAGAACCTGGCGCGAATCGTCGCGATGTTCCTTTTCGAGCAGGGTTTCGATGGCTTCGACGATATTGATGCCCGCCTGCAGCAGCGCCAGCAATTCCTGGGAGAACAGCACGACATCGAAGGTCTTGGCGCCGGTGCGGCGCAGTCGACCCAGGGTGCGCTCGCCGGACACGGACAAGGGCACCAGCCCACGGCGCCGGGTCTGCGCGGCCGCATCGGCTTCGTCCCCGGCATCGATATCGAGGGAGACAAGTTCACGCCCCTCCCGCAGCGCTCTGACGGCGTACCGCATGGGCGCTTACCAGGTCGTAACGTCGGCAGATTCGCCGCTGCCGCCGGGCTGGCCGTCCTTGCCGTAGGAGGCGAGGTCGAAATCGCCGTGGTCGCCGGGCGACTTGTAGACGTAGGGTCGATCCCAGGGATCGAGCGGCGCGGCCTTTTCCAGATAGGGGCCGGTCCATTTCTTTTCGCCGGGCGGACGGGCGGTCAGCGCGGCAAGGCCCACTTCTGTAGTCGGGAAATGGCCTGTGTCGAGCCGATACTGTTCGAGTGCGCGCTTGATCGCCTGGACCTGCGCCTGTGCCGTGCGACCCTCAGCCTTGCCCACTTGAGCGAAATACTTGGGGGCGACGAAACCCGCCAACAAGCCGATGATGACCATGACGACCAGCAGTTCGAGCAGCGTGAATCCTCGATGACAACGCCGGAACTGAGACTCCCCCATTGCTTCCCCATATTATTGTGTTCTGAACCCGACTTCCCCGTGTTCCCGGTGGATTGTCGATAGGGTCACGGCCTTTGTGCGGGCTATGACAGGCAGACGGCCAAATTATAGCTATCAAGGCGAACCAATTGCGATTGGCATCGGCACCTTTCGGCAGTCCAATGGGCCCACCCAGGTCAAACGCACTCATGGCCCTACTTTTCTCTCTTTAGCAGCTAACCGCAATGCGGATGGGGGGGTCTTTTACTTCACCCTACACACTATCGGCGTCTCGCCAGCGCCGACTTTCAGCGGCTATGCAAATTCAATTCGAGCCTGGCCCCAATGGCACTACCTTAAGAAATAGCACCGATAAACCAATGAGAT
>NZ_JASJPC010000040.1:0-11066 GCF_031426875.1 Sulfuritalea sp. | reverse complement strand
TCCCGGATCGTGAAATCGGGTCGTCGGCTGAACTCAAGTCCGACAGGCTGCTAGTCTGGGATCGCCGCAGCGGCGAAACGCTGGGCAATGCCATCGTCTGGCAGGACCGGCGCACCGAACCGGACTGCGCCGCGCTGCGCGAGCGCGGCTGCGAAACCATGGTGAGGGACAAGACCGGTCTGGTCATCGATGCCTATTTTTCCGGCACCAAACTGAAATGGATACTCGACAATGCCCCGGGCGCGCGCACAGCAGCCCATCGCGGCGAACTGGCCTTCGGCACCGTCGATACCTGGCTGGCCTGGCAACTGACGGGCGGTGCCGTCCATGCCACCGATGTCAGCAACGCCTCGCGTACCCTGCTGTTCAACATTCATCGCAACGAATGGGACGACGAACTGCTGGAACTGTTCGATATTCCGCGCGAGGTCCTGCCCACGGTTCACGCCTCCAGCCATCTCTATGGCCAAACCCAGGCCGAGCTGTTCGGTGCGCCGATCGCGATCGGCGGCATCGCCGGCGACCAGCAAAGCGCGCTGTTCGGCCAGGCCTGCTTCAGCGCCGGCCTGGCCAAGAACACTTACGGCACCGGCTGCTTCATGCTCATGCACACCGGTGAGCACTGCCTCGCCAGCCGCAACGGGCTGATCGCCACCCGCGCCGCACAGGCCTCCGCCACGCCGCAGTTCGCCCTCGAAGGCAGCGTGTTCATCGGCGGCGCCGTGGTGCAGTGGTTGCGCGACGGTCTCAAGGCGATCGAGGGCAGCGCGGCCATCGAGAATCTGGCCGAAAGCGTGCCCGACAGCGGCGGCGTGATCTTCGTTCCGGCTTTCACCGGGCTCGGCGCCCCCTACTGGAAGCCCGATGCGCGCGGCGCCATCCTCGGCCTGAGCCGCGGCACGACCGTGGCGCACATCGCCCGCGCGGCGCTGGAAAGCATCGCCTTCCAGAGCGCGGCGCTGTTGCAGGCCATGAGCCGTGACCTGGCCGACAGTGCCGGCGTGACGGAGTTGCGCGTCGATGGCGGCGCCTGCGTGAACAACCTGCTGATGCAGTTCCAGGCCGACCTGCTGGGCATTCCCGTGGTGCGGCCGCAAGTCATCGAAACCACGGCGCTGGGTGCGGCCTATCTGGCGGGGCTTTCCTGCGGCATTTATGCCGGCATCGACGAACTCGCGGCGCACTGGCAGGCGGAGCGGGTCTTCCATCCGACCATGCCGCGCGAGCGCGCCGACGCGCTGATGCAGCGCTGGGAACATGCCGTGGCGCAGACGGTGCTTTAGGCGCCGTTACCTGCCCGCGAAGCGGCGTCCCAGGTACGCAGAGCGCGCGCCAACGCCAACTATTGAGTAAATCAGGCCAAAGCGGGCGAATGCAGGCCGGCGGCTAACCGCCGCGCCGGGTTTCCTGCAGCGTCTTCAGTTCGGGCAGCTTGAGCCGCCGGCGATCCGGCTCGACGGCGGTCAGGGCCTCGACCTCGCGCAGCGTGCCGTGGCAGCGCCTGACCAGATCGTGATAGACGCTCGTGCCTTCGATTTTCCAGGCCATTTCCAGCTCGCTCAGTTCGCGCATCACCTTGGCCGGCACGCCGGCGGCCAGCATGCGCGGCGGGATTTCCATGCCGGCCTTGACGAAACTCTGCGCCGCGACAATGGCCGATTCGCCGACCACGGCGTTGTCCATGAGCACGGCATTCATGCCGACCATGCCGTTCCTGCGCACGATGCAGCCGTGCAGGATCGCGCCATGGCCGATATGGCCGTTTTCCTCGACGATGGTGTCGCTGCCGGGGAAGCCGTGCATCACGCAGCAATCCTGCACATTGGCGCCGGCACCGATGAACAGCCGGCCGAAGTCGCCGCGCAGGCTGGCGCAGGGCCCGATGTAGGCCCGCGGTCCGACCACCACGTCGCCGATCAGCACCGCCGACGGATGCACGAAGGCCGTCGGGTCAACCACCGGCACGATGCCGTCGATCTCGTAAACTTTCATTTCGTCGCTCTCCGTTCCTGACTCGTCACTGGACGCCGATCATACGTGGCGCCGGCTCTGCACCACGAAGAAGCGGCTGGCGACAAAGGCGCTGTCGGTGAGGCAGGCGTTCGCCGCCGGGTTGGCGCCGGTGGCGTGGAAGTCGGAAAAACCGGCCGACTGATTGACGAAGACGCCACCGGTGAGATTGATCGACAGCGCCACGCCGACGCGCAGGGACGCCTCCTCGGCATGCTCCACGATCAGCGGATTGGTCGAATACAAGGCAAAGGTGATCGCGCCCTGTTCGCGGATCACGCGCTCGGCCGTGGCCAGGCTTTGCGCCATGGTCGCGGTTTCGACCACGAGCGTGATCGGGCCGAAGCGCTCCTCCATGTAGGCGCGCTCGTCGCTGGCCGCCACCCGGAGGATCAGGGGACTGCGCACGCGGGCTTCCGGCCATTGCGGATGGGCAACCGCGCCCGACGCGCGCAGCACCTCGCCGAGTTCGTGGGCCGCTTCGAGGCGCGCCAGGGTGGTCGGCGACTGGATGGCGCCCAGTATCTCCACGGCACGCGCCGGGTTTTCGAGGAACTGCGAAACGGCATTGGCCAGATCGCGGCCGAACTGCTCGGCGGAAACCACGCCGTCCGGCGTCTTCACGCCTTCGCGCGAAACGAAAATCGTCTGCGGCGTGGTGCACATCTGCCCCGAATACAGCGACAGGGTGAAGGCCAGGTTCTTCAGCATCGCCGGGTAGTCGTCGATTGAATCGACCACGATGCAATTCACGCCGGCCTTTTCCGTATACACCATGGCATGCCGGCAATGCTCTTCCAGCCAGTTGCCGAAGTCGGGGCTGCCGGTGTAGTCGATCAGGCGCACCTCGGGATTCATCGCGATGTCCTTGGCAACCGGTGCCGCCGCGTCGTCGATCAGCAGGCTCACCAGGTTCGGGTCGAAGCCGGCCTCTTTCAGCACTTGGCGCGCCACCGCAACGCTGATCGCGAGCGGCAGGATCACCGTCGGATGCGCCTTGACGATGACCGGGTTGCCGGTCACCAGGCTGGCAAAGATTCCGGGATAGCCGTTCCAGGTCGGGAAGGTCGAACAGGCGATGACCAGGGCCACGCCGCGCGGCACGACGGTGAACTTCTTTTCCATTTTCAGCGGCGGATTCTTGCCCTGCGGTTTCTCCCAGAGTGCAGTTTCCGGCACCTGCTTCATTTCCCGCCAGGCGTAGGCCATGGCTTCGAGGCCGCGATCCTGGGCATGCGGTCCGGCGGCCTGGAAGGCCATCATCAGGGCCTGGCCCGTGGTGTGCATCACGGCATGGGCCATCTCGAAACTGCGGGCATTCAGCCGTGCCAGGATTTCGGCGCAAACGCCGGCCCGGGTATCGGCCCCGGCCTTGATCCAGCCCGGCATGGCGGCTTTTGCCGCCGCGATCAGCGCGTCGGCACTGCAACGCGGATAGGAAATGTTGAGCGGCAGGCCGTAGGGCGAGACTTCCGCGCCGCCGCGGTCGATCACGCCCGGTTGGTCCAGATAGAACTGCGCGCCGCGATAGGCCTCGAAAGCCTGGCGCCCGTCCTCGATCGCCGTGTCGCCGTACACCCGCGGATTCTCGGCATAAGGGCTCCAGTAGCCGCGCGCTTCGATCGCCGCAACGGCCTGCTGCAGCAGGGACTGATGTTTCTCGAACATGGGATGGGGCATTTTGGATCTCCGGGGGAAGGACTACTTTTTTATATTGGCTGCTTCTTGCATCGAGACAACATCGGGGCTCAGAGCATCGTGACCCATTCCTGGGCCCAACTCAGCGCTTCTTCGTCGGGCAGCGGCTGGGTGCAGGCATCGATTTCGAGCCGCTCGCCCACCTTGCGCGCTCCGCAGCGGGCGAACAGCGCATCCATGTCCTTGCCGGCCTGGCAGAAGGTCGCCTTGTAGGTCTGGTCGCCGAGCGCGATCACGCCGTAGCGCAGACGGGAAAGATCCGGCGTCTCCGCGCGCAGGCGTTCGGCCAGCGGAATGATGTTGTCGGGCAGTTCGCCGTCGCCATGGGTGGCTGTGCACACCAGCACCACGTCGCGGCCGTCAAGTTCGGCGCTGCCGGCATCGGCGTCGCCCGCCACCTCGACTTCGTGGCCGAGCGCGGGCAGATTGTCCGACAGATGGTCGGCACACATCTGGGCGTTGCCCGATTCGGTGCCGACGATGATCAGTATCTTGGCCATGATGGCGTTTCCTCTATATCCCCGTTGCCCGGGGATGGTGACGTGATACATTTTTATTGTACCCTGCAGGCCTCAACTGTGTCATAATTAATTTGATACTATTTAAACATTTCATGTTTGTAATATTGTATCCCTTTACTGCGCGCCGCGAAATACTTCTATAGTCCGGACGCAGGGTAAGGACACACATCGTGGAGCGAGACATGCAGAAACAGGATAAGGATTTTCTCGAACGCATCGCCGCCGGTCACAGGATCGGCGCGCCCGAGGGCGACGTGCTGCGTTGCGCCGGGCAGCCGGTGCCTACCGGCTATCGCAGCGAGCTGATGCGCCTGGTGGTGGTCTTCGCCGATTCCGAACTGGCCGGCGCTGCAGGCTTCTGCCCCTTCATCAACCGCGGCCCCGGGCTGCGCGAGCGCATCGTCGCGGCCAAGATCGTCACCGAAAAGTACGTGCACGCCGAGATGGCGCTGAAGCTACTGGAGCCCTTCGGCGTGAACCTCATGCTCTATGTGCGCTCCCACGCCTGGGATTCGCGCCTCGACCGCCACATCGATCTCGGCACGCGGCGCATCGGCGGCGACAAGCGGCTGAATGTGTTCCACTACCCGCTCGAAGGCTGGGAGGACGCCGTCGTCTTCAACATGCTGATGGGCGCCGCCACCGCGATCCAACTGGCGGAAATGGCGCAGAGCTCTTATACGCCGCTGGCCGCCGCGATCGCCCAGATCCTGCCGCGCGAACAGGAACATGCGCAACTGGGCGAATCCGGCGTCAAGCAGGCGATCGAGCGCGGCGGCAACCGGGCCGCCGTGCAGGCCGCGGTTAACTATTGGCATCCGCGCGTCGCTGCCACCTTCGGCCGCGTCGATTCCGATCATGCCATGACCTACATCCAGTACGGCCTGCGCGGTCGCAGTAGCGCCGACATGCTCGCCGACTGGAAAGCCCGGTCAGCCGCCGCGCTCAAGCGCCTCGGCATAGCCATTCCCGACTGATCGCCACGGAGCCCCGCCGATGAACTACCAGCACATTCTTTTCTCGCTCGAAGGCGGCATTGCCCGCCTTACCCTGAACCGTCCCGACCGACTCAACAGCTTCATCGCGGACATGCATCTGGAACTGCGCGATGCGCTGGCGAGGACGCGCGACGGCGGCGCCCGCGTGCTCCTGCTGACCGGCGCCGGGCGCGGCTTTTGCGCCGGCCAGGACCTGGCCGACCGCAATGTCTCGGCCGGTGCCGACCCGGTCGACCTGGGCTACACCATCGAAACCTACTACAAGCCATTGGTGCTCGCCCTGCGTGCCTTGGAGATGCCGGTCATCTGCGCCGTCAATGGCGTCGCCGCCGGAGCCGGCGCCAGCATCGCACTGGCCTGCGACATCGTGCTGGCGGCGCGCTCGGCCAGCTTCATCCAGGCCTTCTGCAAGCTCGGCCTGGTGCCCGACGCGGGCGGCACCTGGGCGCTGCCGCGCCTGGTCGGCACCGCCCGCGCCATGGGCCTGGCCATGCTCGGCGACAAGCTGTCCGCCGAGCAGGCCGCCGCCTGGGGCCTGATCTGGAAGTGCGTCGATGACGAGCAACTGATGGCCGAAGCCGACAAGCTCGCGGTGCATTTCAGCAGTGCGCCGACCAAGGGGCTGGCGCGCACCAAGCAGGCGCTCTACGCCAGCAGCGGCAGCAGCCTCGAACAGCAGCTCGAACTGGAGCGCGCCAGCCAGCAGGAACTCGGCTTCGGCCACGATTATCGCGAGGGCGTCGCCGCCTTCATGGAAAAGCGCGCCCCGCAATTCACCGGCGAATGATCATGGCCATGACCCCGCAACAGATTGCCGAACGCTGCACCGCAGTCATGTGGCCCGACGACCATGCCGCACAAGGCCTCGGCATCGTCATCAGCAGCACCACCCCGGGCGCCGCAACAGTCATCATGAAAGTACGCCAGGACATGGTCAACGGCCACGGCATCTGCCACGGCGGCTTCATCTTCGCCGTGGCCGACACCAACTTCGCTTACGCCTGCAACAGCTTCAACCACCGCGCGGTGGCGGCCGGCGTCGACATCAATTTTGTCGCCCCCGCCCATCTCGGCGATACACTTACGGCCGTTGGACGCGCGCGCCATCAGGGCGGCCGCAGCGGCATCTACGACATCGAGGTCACGAACCAGGACGGCAAGACCATTGCCGTGTTTCGTGGCCGCTCCACCCGCATCAAGGGACACTTCTTCGACGAAAGCGAATCCGCATGAGCTTGCAAGCATATATCTGTGACGCAGTCCGCACCCCGATCGGCCGTTATGGCGGCACGCTGGCCACCATCCGCACCGACGACCTCGCCGCACTGCCGATCAAAGCCCTGATGGCGCGCAATGGCACGGTGAATTGGGAATTGGTGGAGGACGTCATCTACGGCTGCGCCAACCAGGCCGGCGAGGACAACCGCAACGTGGCGCGCATGGCCGCACTGCTTGCCGGGCTGCCGGTCGCCGTGGCCGGCGCCACCATCAACCGCCTCTGCGGCTCCGGCATGGATGCCGTGGGTACGGCAGCGCGCGCGATCAAGGCCGGCGAAACTTCGCTGATGATCGCCGGCGGGGTGGAGAGCATGAGCCGCGCCCCCTTCGTCATGCCCAAGGCCGACAGCGCCTTCTCGCGCAGCAGTGCGGTGTATGACACGACCATCGGCTGGCGCTTCGTGAACAAGCTGATGAAGCAGCAATACGGCGTCGACTCGATGCCGGAAACCGCCGACAACGTCGCCGCCGAGTTCAAGATCGGCCGCGCCGAGCAGGACGCCTTCGCCCTACGCTCGCAGCAGCGCTGGGGCGCCGCCAACGCCGCCGGTTTCTTCAAGAGCGAGATCGTCCCGGTCGAGATCGCACAGAAGAAGGGCGACCCGAAAATCTTCGACACCGACGAGCATCCGCGCCCCGACACCACCATCGAGCAGTTGGCCAGGCTCAAGGGCATCAACGGCCCCGAACTGACCGTGACCGCGGGCAATGCCTCGGGTGTCAATGACGGTGCCTGCGCGCTGCTGATCGCCTCCGAAGTCGCGGCCAAGACGCACGGGCTGACGCCGAAGGCGCGCATCGTCGCCATGGCCACGGCCGGCGTCGCGCCGCGCATCATGGGCTTCGGTCCGGCCCCGGCAGTGAAAAAGCTGCTGGCGCAGACCGGGCTGCGGCTCGACCAGATGGATGTCATCGAGCTCAACGAAGCCTTCGCCGCACAAGGCCTGGCGGTCACCCGCGACCTCGGTCTGGCCGATGACGACGCCCGCGTGAACCCCAACGGCGGCGCCATCGCCATCGGCCATCCGCTGGGCATGAGCGGCGCGCGCCTGGTCACCACCGCGATGTACCAACTGCAGCGCAGCGGCGGCCGTTATGCCTTGTGCACCATGTGCATCGGCGTCGGCCAGGGTATCGCAATGATCATCGAGCGGGTCTGAACGACGTCGGGGGAGCGCTGTCGCAACGCTCCCATCTATAATTCCACTGTCGCACCTACAAGGACGAAACGATCATGGGTTCTATCAGCATTCCGCTTTCGAGTGAGGATGAGGCGACTTTGCATCACCTTGCCGCTGTTCGCCACGCCAGCGACACGGAGATTGCCGCCGCCGGCCTGCGGGAGTATCTGCATTTCGAGGCCGAGCAGATCGCCAAAATACAGGCCGGCATTGCCGCGGCGGATCGCGGCGAGTTTGCCGGCGATGCCGAAGTAAATGCCTTCTTCACCAAGTACGGCGAACCAAGTTGATGCGCATTCGCTGGACGCCGCCAGCGCTTGCCCAGATAGCCGAGATTCACCAATACATCGCGACGGAAAACCCGCAGGCTGCGCGACGCGTGGTGGCACAGATCAGGAAGGATGCCATTCTGCTGTCGGCTCAGCCCAGCATGGGCCGAGCAGGGCGCGTGCCTGGAACCCGAGAACTGGTGGTCAGTCGTTACCCTTTCATCATCGCCTACCGCATCGACGGCAACGATATTCCGATTCTCGCCGTCATCCACTCCGCCCGCCGCTGGCCGGAACAACTGCCTGAATAAAGGCACGCCACGATACGGGCGGCCGAAGTAATTCCGAATAGAACCCCGGTACAGAAAACCCAGCCGAAGGGTTAAAAGTCGGCGCTTGCCGGCCCGCGAAGCGGAATCCCCGGCAGACAGAGTCCGGCACGGCACCACCGTCCGATCAGGCGTTCCGTCCTCGGTCGAACAGCCTGATCAGGTCTTCCCGTCCGCTGATCTCCAGGCGGGAGTGAATCTGGTTGACATGGTTGGTCACGGTGGACGGCGAGATGCCAAGTTCGCGCGAGATGTCCTTGTAGCGCTTTCCCTTCACCAGCATTTCCGCCACCTCCAACTGACGTCGGCTGAGACGATCCAGCACGTGTTCCCGCGCCACGCTGAGCAGGTACAGGTCGCGACAGGGCGTAGCCTCGAACTTGAGGCCGTCCCTGGCCCAACGGATGGTTTCCTCGCCTTCTAGCGTATCGAACGGCAAGGAAAGTCGCGGACCGTTCCACGCTGGCCAAACCTCCTGCATGATCTCCGGAAAGCGCGGCGTAGTTTCATAAATCGCGCCGGCGGAATCGCAGATCGCCAGCGCGCTGCTGCCCTGATCGAGCGAGTTGTGCAACTGGGAGAACAAGTTGATCCGCATCGCCTCGATCATGTGAGGCACCAGCAATTCCTTGGTTTGCCGGCTGGATTCGACGAAGTGCGCCTTGGGGTCGCTGCGATAGAAAGAGACGAAAGTCGTTACCCGCGTAACCGGGGATATCTGGCAGGTGCACAGCGCGTGTTCCATGCCGTAATAGCGGCAGTGCTGCAAGTAGGCCGGGTGACCGACAAATACCGCGCGCGGAATCAGATCCTCCATCCGAATCGTTCGGCCGGGATTCGACATAACCGCCTGTGCCAGAAAATCGCCGGAAAGTCGCAAGGTCCGGTCGTAGTTTTTCATCATTTCAGGCGTTTGTTGAAAAAGGTAAACGCTGCTGAAATCGTCGCTGACGATATCCGACGTCACCCATATCCCCGAGTCGAATTCCACCGCACCGCGCACGGTTTCCATCGCCCATTCCTTGAACTCGGACGCGGCGCGATCCCGACAGCCCCGATAGAGGGCGAGGATGGTGTCGTGCAACCGGGGATGGGTCATGTCAGCGCTCCAAGTTCGTTGCCGGCCGGCATTTTCCGACGGGTGAACGAAACAGGATATAGGTGAGTTGACCCATATCCATACGGGTCGTATTTCAACAGAATACGCCCGGCGCATTATTGGACATGGCGATGAACAGCGATGAACACCGGGAAACGGGAAACGGGAAATTCCCGAATGAAAAGTCTGCCCTGGCGAGACGGCGTCAGCGCCCGATCACGCTTTTCCGCGCTTGGCCTTGCCGCCGCGCACGGACGCTTCTCCCTGCCGCAAGGCCTTGACCAGCGCCCGCACCGCCTCGCGATGCGCCGGCGAAAGCGCACCAAGCTCTCGCGCCAGTTCAAAATCGACCGCTTGCCCGGCTTCCCGGGCCTGGCGTTGGGTACCCCGCACGTCGCCGCTGTCGCCGAAGCGCAACCATTCCGGTGTCACGCCAAGCCATTCGGCCAGCACCCGCAGCTTGTCCTGAGCCGGCAGCGCCTCACCGTTCAGCCATTTGCGGCTGGCATGCAAGGTCACTGGCGCGCCCGGATAGCGGCGGTTGAACTCCCGCGCCAGCCGCGTCGGGCTGCTGCCATCGTCGCCGACGCGGGCCAGCGCTTCCATCAGGCGGCGCGAAAAGTCTTCTCTTTCCAGGGTCGAACGCATGACCGGAAGCTACCAGTCACGATGTCGCCTATCAGTCGTCAGTTAAATGTTGACTATTGGTAGATATGCTGGCATGGTCTTACGCATTTTGACTTGCGTGCCCAACCTACTGAAGCGCCTCACCGGCAAGAGCAGCCAGGTAGCTGGCTTGTCCGATACACCGAAATGACCTTGTCACTTTTCCCTGGAGCCAGTCGATGAAGATTCGAACGAAGAAGAGATTGATACCGCTGGCGATGGTTGCGGCTTGTGTGCTCCTGCCACAGTTGGCCCAACCGCAGAGCTTCACCGCGCTAGGCGATCTGGTTGGCGGCGGCTTCACAAGCCGCGGCCATGGCGTGAACAGCGACGGCACAGTGGCGGTAGGCTATGGCACCAGCGCCAGCGGCAACGAGGCGTTTCGCTGGACGCAGACTGGTGGCATGGTCGGCTTGGGCGACTTGACCGGCGGCGCGTTTAACAGCAGCGCCAATGGCGTAAACAGTGATGGCACGGTGGTAGTGGGCGATAGCCACAGCACCAGCGGCAACGAGGCGTTTCGCTGGACACTGACTGGCGGCATGGTCGGCCTGGGCGATCTGGCCGGTGGCGGTTTTGGGAGTTGGGCCAATGGCGTAAACAGCGACGGCTCGGTGGTGGTGGGATATGGCACCAGCGCAAGTGGCAACGAGGCCTTTCGCTGGACCCAGGCGGATGGCATGGTTGGCTTGGGCGATCTGGTCGGTGGCAGCTTCCAGAGCGGCGCCTATGGCGTAAACAGCGACGGCTCGGTGGTGGTGGGATATGGCACCAGCGCAAGTGGCTTCGAGGCGTTTCGCTGGACACTGACTGGCGGCATGGTCGGCCTGGGCGATCTGGTCGGTGGCAGCTTCCAGAGCGTCGCCAATGGCGTAAACAGCGACGGCTCGGTGGTGGTGGGATATGGCACCAGCGCCAGCGGCAACGAGGCGACTCGCTGGACCCAAACCGGGGGGATGGTTGGCCTAGCAGCCTGTCGGACTTCACCAATGTTATGCTATAATCATAGGCATTGAA
>NZ_JASJPC010000039.1:0-73788 GCF_031426875.1 Sulfuritalea sp. | reverse complement strand
TTGCTGGATGCAGGCTACCCTGTGGTGATGTCATGTATTACGGAAGCCTCAATAGTAACGATTGCATCGTCGATTGGAGCGCCAATCCCAAGCTCGAACTGAATGTATCTGCATGCGTTAAGAAACTCGCCAAAACCTACCAATGCGAAATAATCGTACTCTTCGATATCTGTTTTCAGAAAATCAACTTGAGTAACATGCTTACTTGACAGGTAGTGATCAAGCCTAACCATCTCGATATCGCTACCAAGCTTCATGGAAGAGTTTTTAACACCAGTTGTGCTTCTCAGCACAGATTCCGAGTCTTCAAAGTATTCAGTAAATCCATTCCTTTCTCCTACCGCCACATTCTCAGCATGCACGTTTTCATTAAACCTGAGCAGCTTTCTTTTCAGTTTTGCATAGAATTTCGGGTTGATTTCGAATAAATAATATTCGATTCCATTTCCCCCGGATATTTCGATGTAATCCGTGTCATATCGCGCACCGACGTCCACTACCACTTTGCACTGCTTATTTATCGCGCTGAAAAAGTTCAATTCACCCTGCAACATTCTGGGTGCGCGATACAACCCAAGCATTCGAGCCTGGTTGCAACAAAATTTGTAAACTGGCTTAGCAAATCGCAGCAAATGCGGGCTTCGCTTAACACAAGCTTTGATTGAGCTAATCAACTTCATTTGGCGTATATGTCGTAAACAATATTCGGTGAATTATTTGAATACATGCGACTCAGGGCATGTTTGCTGAATGCCCTTCGCGAAGGCCACTCTTGGTTGCCATCCGGGTAACGGTGTGTAACTAGTCCATGGAGTCATGACTTCGCGCGGTCGGTAAGGACGCCCCCCCCAATCAATTGGAAGCTTGAGGCCGGTGGCTTGTTCGAATGCCGCCTCCAGATCGAACAGGCGCAACGGCATGCCGGATGAGACGCCATATCGCATGTGTCCTTCGCTTTGCTGTAAAAGCTGCCCCACGCTGATGATGAAGGCATCCACGACATCGTCGATGTGGACGAGATCGATCATCTGCTCTCCCGGCGACATGGCGAGAGGTTCTTGGCTCAACGCAGTTTTCCAGAGGAGCGAGATCAATTTTGGCCGTGGGTCGTTCGGACCGTAGGTGTCGAATAAAGCAAGGGTGATCACGTTCAAACCGTGGGCATCGATGTAATAGGCGAGGATGTCTTCGAAGGCCTGCTTGGTGGCAGCATAGAGATTGACCGGGTTGTATTCCGCGTTCTCGTGGTGCTGCCAGGACGTGC
Source organism: Sulfuritalea sp. (assembly GCF_031426875.1). Taxonomy (NCBI): domain Bacteria; kingdom Pseudomonadati; phylum Pseudomonadota; class Betaproteobacteria; order Nitrosomonadales; family Sterolibacteriaceae; genus Sulfuritalea; species Sulfuritalea sp. The sequence goes on along the minus strand of NZ_JASJPC010000039.1, from coordinate 72,524 downwards.
TGGTATTGATTAGAAGTTTGACCTGATTCACCGCCATAGCTTCAGCGAGTTGCGTGGAGAACAGCAAGTTACTAGAAATCAGCGTCTCCACGTCTTCTGGTCTGTGCTGCGCAAGAAACGACGATGCGAGATGAAAGACCACTTCTGGCTGCGCGTCGCCGACAATGCGGATCATTCCATTGGTCGTTCCATCATGTTCATGCGATGTGATTGACGGGAGCACGGCATCGATGGCATCCAATATCGACTTCGGCCGCACGACAATGTGCACATCCCAGCCTTCAATCACGAGACGTTTTGTCAGGTTCGAGCCAACATAGCCCGTAGCACCTGTAATCAATGCTCGGCGCAAGGCTTGCTTCGGTTTATCCATAGGTAAAGGGACTCTTGAATTCCGACAACGGGATGAAGCCACGATCGCGAATCGACAGAACCGGCACACGGATCGGCCAGGCAATATCGATCGAGTTCCAAAGAATGCCGGTGTCGTGCTCCGGTGAATAAATTGTAGAGACTTTGTAAACCAGGGTTGCCGACTCACTCGTCGCACAGAACCCGTGGGCAAGACCTTTAGGGATATAGAGGTAATTCCCCATATCGGCACTCAAGCTTATAGTCGCCGCCTTGCCGTAACTGGGCGACCCCAGGCGCAAATCGACAACGACATCGAATACTTCGCCCTGCACACAGTAGACGATTTTTACGTGATCGGTCGGCGGCGTTTGGAAGTGCATGCCGCGAATAACTCCTTGCCCAGACACGGAGTAGTACTCCTCCGCAAAATCCACTTCAAGGCCATGTTCGGCAAAGGCATTCCGGTGGAAAATCTTCACAAATCGGCCGCGCGGGTCATCGATAACGCGAGGCTGAATTTCATAACAGCCCGGTATTTCAGTGGAACGTACATCAAACATCAGAAATTCACGCCAAGAATGTTTTCGATCTTCTCGGCGGCAAAGCCCAGCATTTCCTCGGTCAGGCCCGGATACACGCCAATCCAGAAGGTATTGTTCATGATCGTATCGGTATTGGTCAGCGTGCCGCTGATGCGGAAGTTGCGCCCGATCATGTAGGGCTGGCGCGTCAGGTTGCCGGCAAAGAGCAGGCGCGTGCCGACTTTGTTCTGGTCTAGGTAATTGATCAGATCGGCGCGGCTGACGGGTGCGTTGTCACGCAGCGTGATCGGAAAGCCGAACCAGGACGGAACCGAATTTTCTGTGGCCTCGGGCAGGATCAGGAATTCCTCGCAGGACTTGAGGCGATTCTTGAGCCAGGCGAAGTTGTCCTTGCGCGCCTGAACGAAGTGATCGAGCCGATCCATTTGCGCCAGGGCGCAGGCAGCTTGCATGTCGCCGATCTTGAGGTTGTAGCCGAGGTGGCTATAGGTGTATTTGTGGTCGTAGCCCTGTGGCAGTTCGCCCAGCTTCCAGCCGAAACGTTTACCGCAGGTGTTGTCCTTGCCGGGGGGGCAGTAGCAGTCGCGGCCCCAGTCGCGGAATGATTCGGCAATGCGCTTGAGTTCGTCGTTGTTGGTGAATACCGCGCCGCCTTCGCCCATGGTGATGTGGTGCGCCGGGTAGAAACTGAGGGTGCCGATGTCGCCGAAAGTGCCGACTTTTCTGGAGGCCGCCCCCCCTCCCCGGCCCTCCCCCGCGAGGGGGGAGGGAGAAGAATAGGTGGAACCCAGGGCATCGCAGCAGTCTTCGATCAGCCAGAGCTTGTGCTTCTTCGCGATGCGGGTGACTTCAGCCAGGTTGTAGGGGTTGCCCAGGGTGTGGGCCAGCATGATGGCCTTGGTCTTGGGGCTGATGGCGGCTTCGAGTTGGGTGACGTCGATGTTGTAGGTGGGGATGTCGACATCGACGAATACCGGCACGGCACCGAATTGCAGGATGGGGTTCACCGTGGTCGGGAAGCCGGCGGCGACACCGATCACTTCGTCGCCGGGCTTGATCGCGCGATCGCCAAGCTTATGGCTGGTGAGCGTTGAAAACGCGACCAGATTGGCCGAGGACCCGGAATTGACGGTGATCAGGTGCTTGACGCCCAGATACCCGGCCAGCCGCTGTTCGAAGGCATCGTTGAAGCGGCCGGTGGTCAGCCAGCCGTCGAGCGAGGCCTCGACCATGTTCTTGAGTTCCGGGGCGCCGATGACCTTGCCGGAAGGCGGCACCACACTCTGGCCGGGAATGAAGGGTTTGGGTGCCATGGCGATCGCGGCGTATTCATCGACGAGGGCGGCGATTTGCTTGCGGAGGATTTCTTGCTGGTTCATGGATCGAGGCGGTTTGTCTGGTTAATAAGTTGGCGCTGGCGATACGGTGATCTGAAGCTTGTATGCAGAAAGATTTCAATCCTATTTAGCAATGACCGCGTTGGCAGCGAAGTCAACCATGTTCTTGGCGAGATTTCCTGATAACCAGAATCATGCGCCTAGGTCGCCGAGAGCAGGCCACGCGTCATGGCTTCTGTTTTGATCCCAGCCACAACGCGAAACAGCAATTCCGTGGCTGACTTCGCCGTAATCAATGCTTCATGAAAAAGCTGGGGCTCGGTCATGTATTCGTGCACCGGCAGGTTGCGAAGTTTTCGTGCACCAATAAATTCCTCCGCATCGGCTACCCATCCCATGCGCTCGGAATACGCCATGACATCGAGTAGCGACTTGGGTTGCTCGCCAAGAAGCCTTGCAAACGCCGGCAGCAGTTTCTCGCCGATATGATCCTGGAGGCGTCCGAAACGGCCAACAAACGCATCGATTTTTTCCGCCAGATCTTCTCGCGCTACCAGCGCTTCGACCCAGGCAATATCAATGGGCTCGGCATACAGAGTGCGGTAGGTATATTGCAGATGACCGGCTTCCCGTTCTGCAAGCTCGAGTGCGACACGTGCAGGGTCGGCTTGCTCGGCCAGGTAGGGCAAGTTCATAGCAACACTCCACTCTTGCGCGCTGCATGGAATATGGGGGCTTCAGCGGTTTGCGCATCCTTGAGCAGGACGTCGATCTTGCGGTTGCCGAGCCGTACGGCAAGCGCCCCCTCGATCCGGCACAGTGCGTTTGTCCGGCTGGGAACAACGCTGTCCGTTTCGATCAGAAGGTCAATATCACCGCCGCGCTTGGCGTCATCAACGCGGGATCCAAAAAGCCATACACGGCTTCCCTCCCCGATAACACTCGTTACGGCGGTTTTGATCGACTGGCGCTGAGCCTCAGTTAGACGCATGCTGACGCCTTGGGTGTTCGCCGCTTCATGGATGAATGTGGGATTGGTAGTCGGCAATCTGTCGCAACGAAGCCATTTGCATATTATCGCCGCTTAGCACCTGCTTGTGCCAATGGATGATGCTTTGGAGCGTGGTCTGCAGGTTCCAGCGCGGATGCCAGCCTAACTTGGCGCGGGCTTTGGAACAATCAAGCTTCAGGTAATGGGCTTCGTGAGGCTGGGGATCGGTGTCCAGTTCCCAGGATGCGCCTTCGCCCCATGACTGCGTAAGACGTTCGACTATCCATTGCACCGGCTTGGCGTCTTCATCGGCCGGGCCGAAGTTCCAGCCTTCGGCGTAGGCAGGGCCGTCGGAAAACAGTTTCTCGGCAAGCTTGAGGTAGCCGCTCAAGGGTTCCAGCACATGCTGCCAGGGGCGGATGGCATGCGGGCTGCGGATATGGACAGGGCGCCCGGCTTCGATGGCGCGCAGGATGTCGGGGATCAGGCGATCAGCAGCCCAGTCGCCGCCGCCGATGACGTTGCCGGCGCGGCCGCTGCCGATGGCGACACCGTGCTCGCGGTGCTTTGCCGGATTGAAGTAGGAATTGCGGTAGGCGGCGGTGACCAGTTCGGCGCAGCCCTTGCTGTTGCTGTACGGGTCGTAGCCGCCCATGGGTTCATTTTCACGGTAGCCCCAGGGCCATTCCTTGTTCTCGTAGCATTTGTCGCTGGTGACGATGACCACGGCACGCACCGTGTCGGTCTGGCGCACGGCTTCGAGCAGATGCACGGTGCCCATGACATTGGTGGCGTAGGTTTCCACCGGCGCTTCATACGAATAGCGCACCAGCGGCTGGGCGGCCATGTGGATGACGATCTCCGGCCTGGCTTCGCGCATGGCCCTGGCGAGGGCTTCGGCTTCGCGGATGTCGGCGATGATCGAGCGCATGCCCTCCCCGACATTGGCCACCTCGAACAAGCTCGGATTGGTAGGCGGGTTGAGCGCATAGCCGGTGACGTCGGCGCCAAGCTGTTGCAGCCATATGGAAAGCCAGCTGCCCTTGAAGCCGGTGTGGCCGGTGAGGAAGACGCGCTTGCCGCGCCAGAAGCCGAGGGTCATGCCCAGACCTTCCACGGCGCCTTGCCGGTGGCCCAGAGTTCTTCCAGGTGAAGTTTGTCGCGCAGGGTATCCATCGGCTGCCAGAAGCCTTCATGGGGGTAGGCTTTGAGCTGGCCGGACTCCGCAAGTTTTTCGAGGGGATCGCGCTCCCAGATGGTTTGGTCATCCTTGATGAGATCGATGACCTTGGGCGAGAGTACAAAGAAGCCGCCGTTGATCAGGCCGCCATCGCCTTTCGGCTTTTCCTTGAAGGAAGCCACGCGCTGGTCCGGATGGATGTCGAGCGCGCCAAACCGGCCCGGCGGATAGGTGGCGGTCAACGTGGCTTGCAGGCCGTGGGCGCGATGGAATTCGATGAGTTGGGTGATGTTCACGTCGCTGACGCCATCGCCATAGGTGAAACAGAATGCCTCGTCGTCATGCAGGTAGGGGGCAACCCGCTTCAGGCGGCCGCCGGTCATCGTGTCTTCCCCGGTATCCACCAGCGTGACCCGCCAGGGTTCGGCGTAGTGGTGATGGACTTCCATCTTGTTCTGCTGCATATCGAAGGTGACGTCGGACATGTGCAGGAAGTAGTTCGCAAAGTATTCCTTGATCACGTAACCCTTGTAGCCGCAGCACACGACGAAATCATTGATCCCGTAGTGGGAGTAGGTTTTCATGATGTGCCAAAGAATCGGCATGCCACCGATTTCAACCATGGGCTTGGGCTTGACGTTGGTTTCCTCGGAGATTCGGGTTCCGAGACCACCGGCGAGGAGGACAGCTTTCATTTTGCTTGGCTCTTTAATAGTTGGCGCTTGCCGGCCCCCGAAGGGGTGTCCCCGGCAGACAGGGTCCGGGACGGCGCAGCATGGAGGAAGTCACAGTCGTCCATCCGCATCACCTTTTTCGAGTAGCGACTTGACGTCATACAGCACATGCTCTGCCTTGCCGTAGGCATGAATCCCGGCGGCGCCCAATTGCAGAAATTCCGGATGCGCCACGGCGAGGATGATGGCGTCGTAGGTGTTGGCTTGGGGTTTGTCTTTGAGCGGCGTGACGCGGTATTCGTGCTCGGCTTCGGCGACGTCGATCCACGGGTCGTAGATGTCGACTTTGGCGTGGTAGCTGGTGAGTTCCCGAACGACGTCGATCACCTTGGTGTTGCGCAGGTCGGGGCAGCCTTCCTTGAAGGTGAGGCCGAGGACGAGGATTCTGGAGTCCACGACCTGCATCTTGCGCCGCGTCATGAGTTTGACGACTTCGTCGGCCACATAGCCGGCCATGCTGTCGTTGATTCTGCGTCCGGCAAGGATGACTTCGGGGTGGTAGCCAATCTCCTGCGCCTTGTGCGTCAGGTAGTAGGGGTCGACACCGATGCAGTGGCCGCCGACCAGGCCGGGGCGAAATGGCAGGAAGTTCCATTTGCTGCCGGCGGCTTCGAGGACTTCCAAGGTGTCGATGCCGAGGCGGTGGAAGATCAATGAGAGTTCGTTCATCAGGGCGATGTTGAGGTCGCGCTGGGTGTTTTCGATGACCTTGGCGGCTTCGGCGACCTTGATGGAACTGGCCTTGTGGGTGCCGGCGGTGATGATGCTGCGGTAGAGGGTATCGACGAATTCGGCGATTTCCGGGGTGGAGCCGGAGGTGACTTTTTTGATGGTGGGCAGGCGGTGTTGTTTGTCGCCGGGGTTGATGCGTTCGGGGCTGTAGCCGCAGTGGAAGATGTTTTGTTCTATTTCCTTCCCCATCTCCTGGCCCGTCTCCTGCCCCATCCCCTCCCCGGCCCTCCCCTTGAAGGGGAGGGAGAAGTAGCTTAGGCCGGAGTGTTTTTCCAGGATGGGGACGCAGACTTCTTCGGTGGCGCCGGGGTAGACGGTGGATTCGTAGATGACGATGGCGCCTTGGGGCATGACCTTGCCGACGGTTTCGGAAGCCTTGATCAGGGGGGTGAGGTCGGGGCGCTGGGCGTTGTCGACGGGTGTGGGCACGGTGACGATGAAGACATTGCAGCTGCGCAGTTGTTCAGGGTCGGCGGTGAAGCTGAGCTGGCTGGCTGCGGCGAGTTCATCGGGTTCGACTTCGCGGGTGCTGTCGCGGCCGGCCTTGAGTTCGTCGATGCGGCCTTGCTTGATGTCGAAGCCGGTGACCGGGTATTTTTTGCCGAATTCAACGGCCAGCGGCAGGCCGACGTAGCCCAGGCCGATGATGGCGATTTTCGGGGTGGCGGGGAGTGTCATGGGTGGCGGAGTGGAAAGTTGGCGTTGGCGGGACGGTGCTTGTTCATTTACCGCCCAAGCTCTTTTTTACCCGCTGCAACAGTTTGGCGTATTCGGGCAGCCGGGCCAGGATGGTCATGAACTCTGTCGGATCGTAGATGTGGCTTAATTTGTTGCGATCGTCGATGGCGGCAATCAAAGCCAGGTAGTCATCCTCCGAGAGATGTCCGGACAGGTACCAGGCTTTGACAACTTTTTTTGGGGAGGCTTCGTCGATGCCTTCCTGTTCCTTGAGGGCGAGCTTGATGGCTTTCCAGCAAAGTTCCAGGGTGTATTCGAACTTTTGCGCTTTGCCGTTTTCCAGTCCGTCAATGAGGCGTTTATCCAGTTGGGTGGCCAGGACCACCATATCTACCTCGGTCAGGTAGGAAAAACTTTCCAGCGCTTCGGTGAAAGCCTTATGTCTTACATCCATTGCCTTGCCTCCGATTTGACGATTTCACCAAACTTGCCCCGAAGCCTGGGCGTGGTGACGATGTCGACCTTGAACGGAACAAACGATTCGTCGAGTTCATCCTGTATCCCGGTGATGAGCGCATTGGGAAGGTCGGCATCGATCCACAGGTCGTAGTCCGAATTCCAGCGTGCGGTATTCCTGGCTCGGGAGCCAAACAGATATACCGCTACGTCCGCTTGCAGATATTTACGCAAGGTTTGGCGGATAAAGGCTTCGGAGGTGGCTTTCAGTTCGGCTTGGTTCATGGGGTTTTATGCATTTGCGGTTGGGCGATGCTGTCATGCTTTCTGTTTGGACGCGAAAGCGGCGTCACCCGGCATTTCCGCTTGTGCTTGCCGCAGCGCCGATATTTCGGCCTTCAGGGCTTCGTACTCGGCTTCTTTCCGGGCCAGGTAATCGCGGGTGAGCAGCGCACGGTTCTTGACGCCCTCAGGCGTCAGGAGATACGCGACCTTGTAAAGCTTGCCCCCTGTCCGGCCAAAATTGCCGATCTTGAGCAAACCCTTTTCGACCAAGGCGGCGATCAGGTAGTGAACCTTGCCATTGCTTATCCCCAACTGATGGGCAAGATCCCGCTGGGAGATTTCCGGGTTTAGCTCGATCGCGCGAAGAATCTGGAAATGGACTTGTTCTTTGGGGGTCATCGGGAATGAATGGATAGCCACTGACGCATGCTCAATTTTGAGCGCCAATCACTATAACGGCGGGGGGGGGATATGGCAATCGGTTTTTCAAGAGTTGGCGCTGGCGGCACGGCGATGGGGACTGGCGATTGGAACGGCAGGCGGCAGCGACGGGCCGCTTTCAGGGGCCAGCTCTTCTAACCCCATGTAGGGCCGACTTCAGTCGGCCACCCCCCCACGCATCGCCGAGGCCGACTGAAGTCGGCCCTACATGGCTCTACAGGGGGCTGCATTTCTATCCAAACCCTGCTCGACGTCACCGCCGCCAACATGGCCGAGCTTGGCACCCGCAGCGGCTTCGAGTTCCTGCGGAAGCCGGCCGGCTTTGCCATCGGCGAGAGCCTGCTGCCCTTCGATTCGGCCCAAAGCGCACTGTGGGCCTTGGCGGCCAGGCGTAATCTCAAAGCTCATTCCAGCAATCCTCTTCCGGATTGTTGAGAACATTCTTCGCGAAACCGGATTCGTCCATCAGCTTGGCCTGGGCGAGGCTTTCTTCGGGGATCTCGGATTGATCATTCGCTGCGGACATGATGATCACTTCCACCCGGTCGGAAATTTCCGGCGGCTTCGAGCACTTCGAGGGAGGACATTTGTCGCTCATGCATCACCCGATGGTCGCTTTTCAATCTCGCTCAATACCGCAAACACATCGATCGCTTCATGGGCTTGCGCCATTTCGGCTCCGCCTACATGCAGATGATGAGCCTGCAACGCACCCGAAAATAGCCGACATCGCCAACCGTCTCTTCCTGCTGATAGTGGAAAGAAACCACGAACGACGACAGAATCAGTCGCGCACGCAGGGAGTCAAGGCGCTCCCTGACCGGATCAGACACCGGCCCGTTCCAGCTCGCCGAGTTTGCGTTCGGCTTCGGCCTTCAGCGCGGCGATGGCGTCCCAATCGAACCACTGGTCGGCATCGCCAAGTTCGCCAGCCTCGAAGCGTTTCAGGAAGGCATCCGTGCTCATGCCGTGATGACGTTCCTTTCCTCAAGCGTGTTGCGGTATCCGGATAGCTTCTGCCGGTATTGATCGGCCACCGCACCCAATACCTTGTCCAGGTCAGATAGGCATGCACCGTGGATACCTGCAGCAGGTGCAGATAATCGGCATAAGGCAGCCGGCCGAGAAAGTGCACGCGATTCTTGTCCACGTACTCGCCGATTTCATCGGTCATGGTCTTGCGCCAGGTCCTGCCGTCTGCCGGCTTGCTGCCGTAGCTGACCTGGTCGCCACCGACGATCATCACCCGCGCCTGCGGCCGCCGCTTGAGCAGTGAAGGCAGCGAGCGCATGAAGATGTGAAACCCGCGGTAGGGCTCGAGGTTGCGCGCGACATAGGTCACGACTTCATCTTCTGCGCCGAGGGTGATGCCGGCCTGCCTCAGACCAATCCGCGCAGACGGGTTGGGCGCCACGCGACCGGTATCGATGCCGTCATGCACGACCCGCAGGCGATCCTGAACCAGATCGGGAAAGCGGCTTTTCTGCCATTGCGTCGGCGCAATCAGCAGGTCGGCTTGCTCCATGCTCATCCACTGCGTGGTGTTCTTGATGCGGAGGCGAAACGGATCATCCGCCTGCGGCGGAAACTCGGGATCGAAGCCGACGTCGGCACCGGTCGCATGGTAGTAATACTCGGCATGGAGCACGAGCCGGGCATCCGGAAACACTTCGCGCAGGAACAGGGACTCGCCCCAGCCCGGATGGGCGACGATGAGATCGGGCAGGAACCCGCCGGCCTTGAGTTGCGACGCAATGCGCGCGCACTGCAGGCCGCGATGCATGGCGGCCTCGTAGCCCTGCAGGTAGCGATGGGTTGCGCCGGCCGCGGACGGCGGCGCCGGGTAAGGACGAAGCTCGATTTGCGGATGCAAGCCGGTGGCCCGCTGCAGATTGCCGGCGTCGCCGATGGCGACAACTTTGTGCGCCGGATCCGCAGCGAAATGGGCGGCAATGTGACGGAATTGCGCCGGGAAATTCTGGTGCAGGAAAAGAAGGTTCATCGCAGCAAATCGGCTGACGGGTTGATCACCCCTACGGATTCTGAGAGCCGGTGTCGAGGGCGAGCTATATGGAGGCGGCATTGTAGCGCATGGGACTCGGCATTCTCCCGACGGGGAGTTGGCGCTGGCGGTACGGTGGTTATCGCCAGCAAGCTGGCTCCTACAATGATGAGTCGCCTTGCGTAGGAGCGAGCTTGCTCGCGATTCAACAGTCATTTCGCCAACAAGCTGGCTCCTACGTGGGGAAGATGCGCCAGTGGCTGCAGGATCAGCCCTTCGGCTCTCTCCGCCGGGTTGGTTTCCGGGACAAGCGGAGGCGGGCGAAATGACAACAAATTGCCGCGTGGCGGAACTTTGTCACGAATTCATTCCCCAAAGACCCCATTTTTTTGGTAAAAAGCTAACTACGTACGCAATCGCGTGGGTTCGTTGGTCAACTACTCTACTTGACACCGGCGACCCGGATTCCGAAATACTTCGTGGGTGAATTTTATGGATACCATCATGGACTGTCTGAAATCCGGTTACCGGTCATTTGTTTTTGCCTTGCTGGCCCTGTTTGCACTGGCCGGTGCGTCTTCGGCCTGGGCCCAGGCGGGCTACGTGCACGAGATGTCGGGCAAGGTCACCGCGACCAAACAGGGTGGCGCCGCGACTCCGGTCCGTGCCGGCGACGTCTTTCAGCCTGGCACCACCTTCGATACCGGCAAGGACGGCAAGGTGATCCTGAAGTTCGAGGACGGCCAACTGGCCGCCCTGCAGCCGAATTCGGCGTTCCGCGTCGATCAGTACAACTACAACCCGAAGAGCGTGGATACCAGTTCGGCGGCATTCAGCTTCCTCAAGGGCGGCCTGCGTTTCGTCTCCGGCCTGATCGGCGCCAACAACCCCAGGGGCATGCGGCTGGCGGCGGGCACGGCGACCATCGGCATCCGCGGTACCGACATCACGGTGCTGGTGCAGAACAACCAGGTGCAGGCAGCCTCGGTGGTGCTGGGCGCGCTGACCATCGCCAGCAGCCTCGGCACGGTAGAGGTCAACCAGGGCCAGTTCGGCACCTCGACATCGCTTTCCACCAGCCCGATCGCCAATGCGCCGGCGGCGGTAGTAGCCTTCCTCAACGCAGCGGCGCAACTCAACCTGCCGAACAACTTTCCGGTGGTGACGGCGGCGGCGGGGGCGGCGTCGAAGGCGGTTGCCGATGCCAAGATCGCGGCTGACAAGGCGGCGACAGCGGCGGCGGCGGCGAAAGCGACGGCGGCCAGCGCGACTGCCACAGCGGCGCAAAAGGCGCAGGCATCGGCCGATGCGGCGAAGGCGGCGGCGGCGGCGGCGAACGAACAGGCGGCGGCGACCAAGGCGCAGGAGACTGCCCTGCAGGCGACACAGCGGGCCGTTGCAACATTGACGGCACTCGGGACTTCACGTGCCCTGAAGGGCGCCGTATTGCCCGCTACGCCGGCGGCGACGGCGGACTTGGCAGCACTTACTGAAGCGGCCAAGGACTTGCAGGCGACAGCTTTAGTTCAAACCGTCAATACTCTTACAAATATTGCGCAGATGGTGAGGGCCTCTCTCGCTGCGACCACGGCGACTGTCGCTGCCGCCAATGCGGCCGCGACCAGTGCGAATAGCGCGGCCGCTCAGTCGCAGACAGCCGCGACACAGGCCGCCAACGCGACCAACCCGCAAGCCGCGGCAGTCGCGGCGGCGGCGGCGCAGGCGGCGGCGAATGCCGCGAGCGCGCAGGCGATCGCGGCGGCGGCACAAACGGCGGTGACCATCGTCGCGACCAGCACGACGGGCACCAGTTCCAGCAACCTTAGCGTGGCAGCGGCGGCGGCGGCGAATGCGGCGACTGCGGCGAACACGGCCACCACGGCGGCTACCACGGCCACCACGGCAGCCACCACTGCGACAGCGACCGGAGCCACGGCAGAGCAGATCGCCGCGGCGACGACCACCGTCAATACCGCTCTGACGACGACGACGACGGCGACGGCCGATGCCGGCACTGCTGCGGTTGCGGTTGTGAGCACGACGACGACGACGACCGCCACCACGACTACCACGACGACCGTGGAGCCGATCCCCCCGCCGCCGACCACGACGACTTGCACATCCAGCCCTTGCTGACGGAGTAGTGCGGAAAAAAACCCGGCGGCAAGGCGCCGGGTTTTTTTCGTCCACAGGAATCGTCCGATGATTGAACAAGATACGTCCCACGACGGGGCGGCGGCATGATGCGCAAGTTGTCTATCCTGGCGATTGCAGTCCTTTGCGGGCTTTCCTTCCTTGCTGCCAGGCAGGTACTGTCGGACTTTTACACTCACACATCCGCTCTGGAAATCGAGGCATGGTCGCGCCCAGGGTTCAGGCGGGAGGCAGATGCACTGCCGCAGGTTATTGCGCGGCTGGGGCGAGCCCTGGCAATCGCGCCGGACAATGCGTGGGCCCTCGAATTCATGGGCGCGATGCAATTCGAAACGGTTCGCGGCGCCACCGATCCAGAGGCAGCAGTGGCGGCGGCGCGCGCGAGCCGAGACAGTTTCCGCAGATCCCTGTGGCAGCGGCCGACGGCCTCGCAGACCTGGGGCAACTTGGCCCTGGCGAAGCAATCCATGGGCGAGATCGATGGCGAGTTCTTTGCTGCCTTGGAACAGTCAGTACGCTACGGTCCATGGGAGCCCCGGGTGCTCTTCTTGGGCCTGCAGACGGGCTTGAGCGCCTGGGATCGGGCGAGCCCGGCGCAACGCGAACTGATTCTTGGAATGCGTGACCGGGCCGTGCAGCGAAATGCTGCTTTGGTCAATCGCATCGCCCGGGACTATAACCGCCCCGATCTGGCCTGCGATCCAAAGGCGCCGAAATCGGCCGATGGCAAGCCTTGTCCGCGTCCATCTTCATGAGCAGGTCCCATCAGCGACGCGCGCCCATCGTCGCATTTGTCGCCTACCTGCTGTTGATCCTGTGGCTGCCGCTGCCATTCGGCAGCAATCGGCCGGTGGCCTGGGGCATCGCCGAATTGTGGGTGTTTGTACTTTCCATCATTTGGCTCGGTCAATATTTCCGTGGCAGGGTCGATCCGGGCCCGGTATTGAGGGGAGCGTGGCCGGTCCTGCTGTGCCTCGCGCTTTGGCTGGCCTACGTCTGGCTGCAACGGCTGCCGCTGCCGATTGCCTGGCTGGCGGCGATCTCGCCGGAAACGGCGCGTGCCCATGCCCTTGCCGCGCACCCGGAGACGCCAGCCCTCGCCCCCCTGATGCTGGACCTGCACGGCGGGCTGCACGCGGCGCTCAAGAGTACCGCCTATGTGCTGTTTTTCTTCCTGACGCTGGCTCTGCTGGAAACCCGGCAGCGCATCCGGATTGCCGCCTATACCCTGGTGATTTCCGGCCTCATGCAGGCGGTTTATGGGGGCGTCGCCGCACTGGAAATGCCGGGAGAGTCGGCACACGGCACATTCGTGAACCGCAACCACTTCGCCGGCTATCTCGAGATGTGCCTTGCCGTCGGCCTGGGTATGCTGATTGCAAACCTCACCGGGAGGAAGGCGCACAACCTGCGGCAGTTCCTGCGCGATGCGGCGGAACTGATCCTCGGTCCGCGCATGCGTCTGCGCCTCGCCTTGGTGTGCATGGTGATCGGCCTGGTGTTGTCGCGATCGCGCATGGGCAACACCGCGTTCTTCTCCAGCCTGTTGGTGGCCGGAGTGATCGGCCTGGCATTTTCACGCCGCGCGACCCGCTCGATGGTGATCCTGATCACGAGCCTGATCGTGATCGACGTCGTGATCGTCGGTTCCTATTTCGGCGCCAGCCAGGTCGTGGAGCGGATAGAAAAAACCACGCTCGCTACCGAGGACCGCCCCGACGTCGCCGCCCGTACGCTGGAGATGTGGCAGGCGTTTCCGGTGTTCGGCTCCGGCCTTGGGTCCTACCACGTGGTGTATCCCCGCTTTACCGGCCCGGAAGTGCCGATCTCTCCGACTCATGCACACAATGACTACCTGCAGTTCCTCGCCGAAACCGGGGGCGTGGGCATTCTGTTGCTGGGGTCGGTGGTCGGGCTTTCGCTGTTCGCCGCGCTGCGTGCCCAGTACCTGCGCGGAGATCCGCTGGCCCGCGGTCTGGCGTTCGGCGCCGTGATGGGCATATCGACCATAATGATTCACAGCAGCACCGACTTCAACCTGCAGATACCCTCGAATGCCATGACCTTCATGTTCGTCCTGGCACTGGGCTGGATCGCGCTGAATTTCGAGCGCCGGGAACACTCTTCAAGCCGAGACCGGCGAAACGATGACGCGGGATAGGCGTCCGGTACTTGCGACGACCGAGATATCCGGCTGACGCCGAAGGCGGCTGATGGCCGGTGCTCAGTCCACGGTCAGTCCGCGGTTGCAGATCAGGTCGGTTCGCGTGCTCGGAACAAACTTCCACTGCCCGGTGTCGGCCGACCATGCTTCCCGTAGCGCCGGCCGGTTGCCTCCCGAGGCACTCGTGATCGCGACCGTGCCGTCGAAGTTCTCGTCTTCGCCTCGGCATCCCATCAGGCGCTCGTCTGGCCCGAGTTCGGGACAGAAATGATTGCGGGTAACCGGACTATTCCCTTCCGGCAGGTCACGAATCTGATTCAGGGTAACTACGGTCTTGCCGGAGCAGTTCCAGATCTCGATCGTGCCCGGGGAAAAGGGCATATTGCCGATCACGAAACCATGCGCCAGCGAACAGCCGTCCGGATTGGGCAGCGCACAGGTCGGCGGCGACGCCACGACGATCAGTACCAACGCGAAGATCACGATAAACATGGGCGAATTCTACAACGTGGGGTTCGATAGTCCTTCAGGCACGAACAGGCGGAGACCAACGGGGACGTGCGCCTAGTACGCGGACATGTTGAAACCGATGGATGTATAGGAGCGAGCTTGCTCGCGATAAGCCGTTATCGCGAGCAAGCTCGCTCCTACAGGGAATGCGCCCTTTCCTTGTTGACTGACTACTGGATTCGCCTTGCTCAATCCGCCTTCAGGCCAGTGATCCTGGCGGGGCGGTGGCGCACCAGGTTCCATGACTCGTCTTCACCGACGATGGCCGCCGCCGCGATACGGCCTGGTTCCAGCTCCGGCGGGCGCGCTTCGAGGTTGTGGGCATCGGATGCCAGCACGGTTACCCAGCCCTTGCCCAGCAGATCCACGGCCCGGGCGCGAGCGCCCTCGCCGAAGGCGCCGGCGACGGCGCCGGCGGTGAGCTGCAGCAGGCAACCGAGGCGGATAAAGGGCAGTAGCTTGTCGATGCTGCGCATGATGTCCTTGTTGCGTTCTGGATGGGCGATCATCGGGCGGATGCCTTGCTTTAGCAACCATTCGACCAGCTTGTCGGCACCCACCGGTACATGACTGTGCGGAAACTCGAGCAGCATGACGCGTTCGCCCTGCCACTCGCCGAGGAAAGGAACATGGCCGTCAGCGACCCAGGACAAAATCTCGTGGTCGAGGCGAACCTCGGCGGCGCAGAGGATTTGCAGCGCGATGCCTTCGGCATCGAGGGTGCGCTGAAACTGTTGCGCCGCGCTGCGAATATTCGACGCCTGGTTCTCGTAACGTCCGGAATGCATGTGCGGCGTTACAACCGAAACGCGAATTCCCGAGGCTACCGCGTGACGGGCAAGCTGTAAGGAGGAAGCCAGGTCCTCGGGGCCATCGTCAATGCCGGGAAGAATATGACAATGGAGGTCGATCACGCCCGCTTGGAAGAATACCCGCTGCTGTAGCTATATTTCTTGCCATAGCCGTAGGCACTGTATTTTCCGTACCCGTAATAACGATCGGCCTTTTCCCGGTCAATCTGGTTGATGATGACGCCCAGAATGTGCGCCTTGGCTTCGCGCAGGCGTTCCAGGCCGCCCAGCGCCACCTGGTAGGGCGTGGCATCGGCTTTTACGACAAAAATCACCGAATGGGCAAACTGCGACAGGATCAGCGGGTCGCTGACCAACTGCAACGGCGGGCTATCGATGATGACGACATCGAAGCTCTCCTCGAGCCATTTCATCGCTTCGGCAAAGCGTATCGAGGACAGCAGTTCCAGAGGATTCGGCGGCACGACGCCGCTGGGGATGATATGAATGCCCAGTTCCTTGTTGAAGTGCAGGCATTCCGAGGTTGGGTCGGAACCCGAGACAAGGTTGGACAGACCCTTGCTGGTGGTATCGACGCCCAGCACCTTGGCCACCGTGGGACGCCGCATGTCGGCATCGATCAGGCAGACCTTGCGTACCTGCCCCAGGGCCAGCGCGATGTTGGTAGCCACGGAGGTCTTGCCCTCACCCGGAACCGAGGACGTAACCAGCAATACCTTGTGCGCCGCATCGATCGACGACAACATCACACCGGTTCGAATCGAGCGTATCTCTTCGGAAAACCCGGGATCCTTGTCCTTGATGAAGGCGATCTGCAGATCCCCTGACTCAATCTTGCCCTTGATTCGCGGCAATTGCCCCAGCATCGACTGGCGCAATTTGGTGTCCACATCCTCGGCATTCTTGATGGTGTTGTCGAGGTATTCCAGCAGCAATGCGAGCATGATGCCAAGGATGAGCCCGACCACGGCAGCAATACCGATGATCCTGAACTTCTTCGGGCTGTAGGCACCTCCGCTAACAACGGCAGGATCCACGACACGGGCGATTGGTGACTGCAGGTCGCCCGCGACGTTGGTTTCTTTCATGCGGGTGGTGAACATCTCGTACAGGTTCTTGTTCGAC
This sequence comes from Sulfuritalea sp., assembly GCF_031426875.1. Lineage (NCBI taxonomy): Bacteria > Pseudomonadati > Pseudomonadota > Betaproteobacteria > Nitrosomonadales > Sterolibacteriaceae > Sulfuritalea > Sulfuritalea sp. Next base: position 56,027 of record NZ_JASJPC010000039.1, on the reverse strand, counting down.
GCAACTTCCCGTTCGAGGACTCCGAGTTCGTATTCCTTGCGGTTCATGCCGAGAATATCGCCCTTGCTTTGCGCCAGGGCGCGCTCAACGGCATTCTCTTGGGCGCGAGCCAACTCATATTCCTTGGTGATGCTGGTGACAATCGTGTCAATCTGGCGCCGGGTGTTTTCGCGAGCGGCGCGGAGTTCCGCGTCTGCGGTCTGACGCCGCGGATGCTCCGGCCCGTATTTTTTCGCGGCATCGGCCAGCCGGCTTTCTGCTGCCGACTCGGCACCCTTGAGCGAAATGTAGATGGTATTTTTCTGAATCGCCGGAATGGACTCGAGGTCGACTTTCGACTTCTGGCCACTTTGAACCTGCTGATACGCCGCCTCGGCCTCTGCCCTCTTGTGTCGTGCCGAAACCAGACCTTCGGACAACTGCTCCAGCTGCTTCGATGCGCCACTTTGTGCTACGCCCTTGGCATCGATGATCCGCTCACGCTCGCGGAACTGTTGCAATGCCCGTTCCGATTCTTCCAGTTTCTTGCGCAATCCGGTGAGCCGCTCGGTCAGCCAGGAACCGGCCTTCTGCGTCATTGCCAGCCGGGCGTCCATGTCGGCTTCGATAAAGCCGTCGGCCACCCAATTGGCGGCGTTGGCGGCAAATTCCTTGTCGGGATGCTCGTAGCTGATCTTTATCAGTTGGCTATTACGCACCAGTTCAATGGTCAGTTGCCTCTTGAATTTCGCAATGACAGCGGCCTGGAGTTTGGCCGGACTGTTCTTATCCGCCCCGTCGTCGGCCAGCCACGAAGCCGGGATCAGTTTCTTCAGGGAAAGGCCGCTCTCCTCCTGCTTGCGTGGATCCATCGCCGGATGATCGACCAGCTTCATCTTAACCACGATGCGGCGGGCCAATTCTTCGGACTTGAGTATCTCCGCCTGGGTCTGGTAGTACTCGCGATTGCTGCTCATCGAACTGTAGACTTCTTCGATGCTGACCACCTTGCTCTTGTTGGACTCCAACATCAACGTCGCGGTAGAGCGATAGGTGGGCTGGATCACGAATACGATCAGGGTAGTCAGTAACGCGATCGCGGACGCCAAGCCCAAAGCGCTCCATTTATGCTTTGAAATACTGCGGCGCCAGAACCGCAACTGTTCGGCAAGGCGATCCGCATCATGCTCGGGCCGATCAACCGGCACATAGACCGCCTGCACCGGAGCAGCGACTTGAACAACAGGGGCAGCAGGATGGTTCATGATTAGAAAAAGCTCTCTTCAACGGTGATGATGTCTCCCGGGCTGACGAGAGTGGACTGATCGACCTTGACCGGTGTTTGCGTCTTGTCATTCTCGCGAATGACGTAGATTTTCTCTTTCGAGGCGCGCTCCTTGAAGCCGCCGGCCAGGGACACCGCCTTGCGGATGGTCAAGCCCGGCTGGAAGGGATAGGCGCCGGATTTTTCGACCTGGCCGTTGACAAAGAAGGGACGATATTCTTCGATCGTGACCGAAACCACTGGATTGAGCAGATACTTGCCGCGCAAACCGTCGGCGATCAGGCTTTCCAGTTCAACAACACGTTTTCCCAGCACCTTGATCTCGCCGATGATGGGAAACGATATGGTGCCGGCGTCGCTAAGCCTGATCTTCTCCCGCTTCAAGTCATCCTCACCGAGGACACGAATGCTGACCACATCTCCGGAACCCAGGCGATAGGTCGACAACAGTTTATCGACTGTCGTGGAATCCTGCGCGGGGGATGCGAACGACAAAGCCCAAAGGCCTGCGAAGAGCAGGCATTTGTAAAGTCCGCTCATTGAAAAATCGCCTCTCAAGGAAATAACCGATACAAAAAAACAGGGGGGGAAATTCCCCCCCTGCATTCTATCAAATGACTTCAGGAACAGCCAGCGCGCCGGCCTCAGATCGCCGCGTTGAGGAAGATGCTGTAGATGTTGCGCTTGTACTCGGAAGTCGCGTTGTTGGATGTCTTGTCGGTACGATCATAGCCCGCGCCAACCTTGACGTTGCGCGTCCATTGATAGTTGAGCTTCAGGCCGAGCGCATCGGTCGTATCCTTTTGCGGCGTACCAACCGTACCTGCGTTGTATTGGTACTCGGTCTTGGTATTGCTGTAGGACACCACACTTGACAAACGACTGCTCCAGAGGTGGTTCCATGTTGCGCCATAGCGGGTATCGACCGACGCATTGCCGATGGTCGATTCACTGGGCAACTTGCCGGTGAAGAAATCAAAGTTGGAATAGGTCAGTGGGCTCCATTTCACCTGGCCCTCCCAACCGGCCTTCGAGAAATCCGTCAAGGAGGAATCCGAAAAATCCTTCTTGATGGCACCTACCTTGAAAATGCCAGTGGTCTTGGCCGCCGCTTCCCAGGTTACCCCCACCAAATACTTGCGGTCCGTGCTGTCGAGCGTCGTCCACCCGGCAAAGGATGCCGGCTTGTAGTCGTACTTGGTCTGCACCACCTGAAACAGCAACTGGGTTTTTGGCATGATGCGCCAGAAAAAGGTTGCCCCCAGCTTTGCATCATCGCGGTCACGTTTGGCGTTGTCCGGGTTGCCGAACGCGTCATTCTCGAAATTGTCGTAGCGTTTGTTGATCAAGCCGGCCTCAACCTCGACGCGGCCCTGCGCGCCTTCAGCACCGTAACCCGCCAAGGCGTTGAATGAGGACTGATGAAACTCGTCCGGCAATGGATGTCCGACTGCAGGCACCGAACCGCGATCCTCATGGCCTTTCAGGTACTCGGCCGACAGTCTCAGACCTGAACGGCCGGTAAACTTCCAGGTTGCGGTGGCGCCGAGCGTATGGTCGGTATAGTTGTCGCCAGACGAAAAACTGTGGCGTCCGTGCTCGACCTTGTACGTGGCATCGAAGGTGTGCGGCCCGGTCTTGGCCTCAAGCTTGACCTTCGGCGCGAGAATCGTGATGTTCGACGTATTCCGCGGCCTGAGCGCAGTTCCTGGTTGCGAATAGACGTTGTCGTTCGACTTGAAAGTCAAATCCACTTCCGGATACACCTTTACCGGTCCCCAAGGGATTCCGGTGGGCTTGTCGCTGTCCTGCGCGAGTGCGCCAAGGGAAACCCCAAACAGGGATGCCAATGCAACGCTGATCAGACGGGTCTCAAGTCGAGTATTTCTATTCATCATTCATCATCCCGGTGGGTGAATATGGGTATTACGATAATCGTGCAATCTTAACTGCAGCTGACAGAGCAAACCGCCCGCGTTGTCGGCGTGGACAAGGGAGGCGGTGTCAGGACAAAGCTCGGTGCTGGCGCTGTAGCAGCGGCATTCTGGACAGCAACAGTCACTGCTGCCGCTACCTGCGGCACTGCAGTCGTCGCTGCGGCTGCGATGGACACAATGGCCGCAACATCGCCACCGGCGGCTTGCTGCGCAGCAATTTCGGGGCGAATCTGCGCCGATGCCATACCCGCGACAAATGCCGCCTGCGCCGAAAAGGCAAGCATATAAATTATTGATGTAACAATGAGTTGTCTAAACTTCATGACGTAACTCCTTAAGATTCCCGCAACTTTTGCCCAAGCATACGCGACACAGCCCGATTGTCAATCGCGAAGCACACCTAAAGATCAGTGTGTTGTAGGACAAAAACCACAACGGCACCGCCCTATTGCCAGAATCCCTTCAAGCCCAAATCAGCGGTTTTCAGCGTACTGTTCAACAGACTGGCAACCAACTCTGATGCCTTTTCGTGCCCTTCCTCTGCAGCCCGGGTATACCATTCAAGGGCGCCCCCGGTATCCCGCGGTCCGCCGAGTCCTTGATTTTGCATTTGCGCCAAATTATACATGGCATTCGCATCTCCACGTTCAGCGGCCCGTCGGAAAATGCTTCGCGCCCGATCAAGCTGTTGCAAGCCGCCTTCGCTATCCCGATACAATTCTCCGAGGCGGTTGGCTGCGGCTTTGTGGCCCGCTTCATCAGCCTTGGCTAACCATGCAGCGGCTTCTTTCCGGTCGAGCTCGGCAGCCGATTTTGCCAGCAAGGTGCCCAGCGCAAACTGAGCTTCACGGTGTCCAGCTATAGCCGCAACCCTAAACGAGCTACGGGCCTTGTCGAGACCTTTTTGTCCGGCGTCCTCGCTCAGTCTTCCAAGCATGTAGTGTGCGACGGGATCCTGTTTTTCTGCGGCACGCTCCAGCCATTCGCCGGCGACCTTGCTGTCCCTGGCGACACCGCGTCCCGCAAGCAGATGCGTGGCTACTGCCAGTTGTGCGCCCACATGCCCCTGATTTGCGGCCTTCCTGAACCATGTATAGGCTTGGGCGTCGTCACGCGACTCGCCACTGCGCTGCGCCAGAATCCAGCCAAGATAATACTGGCCATTGGGGTCGGCCAATTGGGCGGCCTTTTGCAACAATTGCAACGCCGCATCGTGTGCTGCCGGTTCCTGCAGTAACAATCGACCGAGTGCAGCCGTGGCATCCGCCTGGCCCTGTTCGGCGGCAAGGCGATACCAGTGTTTGGCCGCCTCGATGCTTTTCTCCGTGCCGTACCCACCTTCGTGCAACCAGCCCAATACTGCAGCAGCGCGCGGGTGCCCAGCTTCGGCCGCAGACCGCAGCATGGGCAAGGCGCGCTCGGGATGGCCCAGTTTTGCATAGGTCGATCCGACTTGCCACTGCGACTCAGTCTCGCCTTGGCGAGCCTTTCTCACCTGATCGATGAAGTTCGCGCGGTCTTCAGTTTGCTCGTAAGTCAGGGCAACCGCGATCCGCCCCTCCGCCGAGGCCGGCATGGCAACCGACCCAAGAAGCATGGGCAACGCCAGCCACCCACAGACAACTCGTCTGCAACACCCGCTCATAGGGGCCTTCCCTCGGGCAGTTGGAAGCCAACCAGGGATTTCTCGACACCCTTGCGTTCATTCCGCTTGCGCGTATCCCGAGCCCGCACTGGATATTTGGCCATGTTCTGCTCAAATGCATCTATACGGTCGGCTGGCAGCAGGAGGGCCGGTTTTCCCTTGCCAGAAATGAATGAGGAGTTGTGTGACGGATTCAGCGCCAGCACTTCCCCGGTCGACAGCCCCGCCAGGCGCGCCACGGACTGGAGATCGAGTGCCACCGGGACATCGACCTTTGCGAAATAGGGTGTATTCGGGATGTCTGCCAATTCCACGCCGTGCAGTTCCGGACTTTGCACAATATTTCTGATTGCCATGAGCTTCGGCAGGTAATACCGGGTTTCCTCCGGCAAGGTAAGGTTTTCGTAATCGGCAGGGAGTCCTTTCGCCTGGTTTCGCTGAACAGCCCGCAGGACAGCCTCCTCGCCCCAGTTATACGCAGCGAGCGCCAGTTGCCAGTCCTTGAAGATGCCATGGAGAAACTCGAGGTAATCCAGCGCCGCCTCAGTCGAAGCGACGATATCGCGCCGGGCATCATAGTGCTCGGTGAGTTTCAGACGATATCGCTGGGCTGTACCGGGAATGAACTGCCACAATCCGGCCGCTTGAGCGGACGATAGCGCTCCCGGCTCAAACCCGCTTTCAACGACGGGCAGCAACGCCAACTCCATTGGCATACCACGTTTTTCGACCGCCTCGACAATATGATAAAGATATCGTCGCGCCTTCTGACTGATGGCTGCCACGAGTTCTTTTCGCTGCCCATACCAGAGTTCCCGATCGGCAACCAGCGGACCTCTGAGAGGTGGCAGCTCGAAGCCATTGCGAATGCGATCCCACACGTTGCGGACTGGAGCTCGCTGCTTGGCGGAGAATTCTTCCTCATCGATATCGAGCAGGTAGGCACGACGGCTATCGACTATCGGGCCCAGATTTACTTCGGGCTTGAGCCTGGGCCCCATCGCTTCGAGCACAGCGGGGTGATAGATAAAGCGCTGCCCAAGCAAGGCGCTGTCGGCCTCAGCCCAAGCCGTGCCCGTCAAGACAATGATGGAAGTTACCAGCGCGAGGAATGATCGGATCATGCTACCGCCTGCTGGAGAAGGACGGTGATTATACGCCGCTCAGTCCTTCGTGGAAGCGCCTCCCGGTTTGGTCGCGGGTGCCTGCACGGGAGACTCGACTGTAGCTGGCACATTCTGCCGATCGAGCCATTCGAGGATCAATCTTGCCTGCGGAACGCCATTTTTTTCGGCTTGCACCAGAAAGGCGCGCGCTTTAGCCGGATCCTTCTTCCCGCTGACACCAATGGCCCACAGCCTTCCCGCGTTGAACTGTGCAGAGCCGAGTCCTCTGTCTGCTGCAAGCTCGTACAAGCGAAGGGCTTCGTCGAGATTCCGGTCGACGCCGCGGCCCATTTCATTGATCTCGCCCAGGTTGTTCTGCGCATCGACGTCGCCTCGTTCGGCAGCCAATTTATATAGCCGGACAGCTCGGGACACATCCACCGGCCCTCCCTGTCCGCTTGTCAGCAAGTAGGCCAACAGGGTCTGTGCACGCGGCCGGCCCAAGCTCGCAGATTGGCTCAAATAATCTCTGGCGCAGGCATAGTCCTTCTCCTGTGCGCCGAATTCCCCAAGACAACGGCGCCCCATCCATTCCAGCGCAGCTGCATGTCCCCGCTGGGCCGCACGCTCCATATTCTCCCACGCCTTTTCGGGCAAGGCTTCCATCAGGCATTGCGCAGCATGCCAGCCTGCAGACGGAAGCTTTTCAGCGGCGGCGACGAACTCGCCACAGGCTTTATTCACATCCTTTTGCAGAAAAATACCGTGCGCAAGCAAGAATCCGGTGGCCTGGCTGGCCTTCAGATCGCCTTTCTGTGACATCTTCTGTACTCGCCAGCCAGTGTCATGGAGATCCTTGCCGAGCATTTGCGACAGACGCCCGACCTTTTCTGTGTCGCCGACTGCTTCGGCGCTCAGCAACATATCGATGAGCACCACGGCAGCCCGGGCCAGACGGTCTCGTGCCTTGCCATCTCGAGGGTTGGCCGTCAGTAACTGTCGTGCAGTAACCACCTCTGCCTCGAGACTCCGTTCATCCGCAGGTTCAGCCCTGTTGGGAAGCGCGGCGCCTGTGGCGGGTTTGGGGATCGTGGATTTGGCCTTGGACCGAATCTTGGATTTCGCCTTGGCCTTGGCGCTTGCCTTTGCTTTGGCGCCGGTCTTGGCTCCGGCCCTGTCCTTTGACTCCTCAGCCGCTTGCGCTGGCGCAAGCGCCAGCCAAAACATCAGAAAAATACAGATTAGCTTCGGAGCAGCCTTCATGCCAGGCCGGAGCCAGACCGCGCAGAAAGGGGCGGAATCAGGCGCCTGACAATCCCCAGCAGGGCCTTCGGATTCTTCAACCCTGCAACATAGGCGCTCCAGAGCCCTAGAAATGCAATGAACATCACGACCTCAGGGACGCCATGGCGTTCGGCCACTATGCCGGTCACGCCATATATCAACGAAAAGCCGACCATGATCGCGACCACTTGATTCACGGAGTAACCGGCCTTAAGCAAGATATGGTGCATGTGCTGCTGATCTGCATGGAATGGACTTTTCCGTTGGGACAGGCGCAGCAACATTACGCTGCCCATATCGAGCAAAGGTACAGCCAGAATCCATACCGCCGTGATCGGGTTAATCTCTGATGTCGGCGAGCCGGCAAGTTTCACGGAATACCAGGCGAGCAGCATGCCAATCACCATGCCGCCGGTATCTCCCATGAAGACCAACGCCTTGGGTCGCCCACGCAGCCTGAAATTGAGCGACAGGAAGCCAATGATCGCCCCGGCGAACAGCAGCAGTTCAAACAGCAGACCCGGTGTATTACCGGATATCGCCAGAAACGCCAGAAGCATGACCGGAACCAGGGAGAGGCTTCCGGCAAGACCGTCGAGGCCATCGATCATGTTGATCGCATTCATGACGCCGACGAAAGCAATCACCGTCACCATCAGCGACCACTTGCCAAGATCGATGGCACCGAGGCCCATCAGGTCGCCCAGATGCGTAACCCAGACCGACGTGCCGGAAACTATGATGACAGCGCCAAGAGCTTGCGCTACAAACTTCGCGCGATGGCTCAGTTCCCGGGCGTCGTCCGCAACGCCGATGCCCGTGATCAGCAGCAATGCAATCAGCAGACTCCAACTCTCGAAGGGAACATGGCCGACGGCGACCTGCAAAACAAGCAGCGTCAACAACATGGCCAGTCCGCCGACCAGCGGGGTTGGATGGTCATGCACCTTGCGATGCCCCGGATGATCGATCAGACCCCAGCGCGAAGCCGGAACCATCAGTGCGCGGGACAGACCCGCCACGACGGTCGGTGCCAGCACCACGGCAAACCACTGTCCCTCGGCCAGAAAATCAAACATGCCACCCCTTTATCAAACCTGATGATCGCCGACCGGGAAGTGCATCGAGACAAGTCATCCTGGAGCCAGCTACCTGCCCGTAACCCATTTTGGCTATTCTAGCTCCTGACTCGGCAATCTCATTGCCACAAAAAGGGGCCGAAAAAAAGGGTTTCGGTCTTTCGACGGAAACCCTTGGGTATGAGTGGTCGGGGTGGAGGGATTCGAACTCTCGACATCTTGCTCCCAAAGCAAGCGCGCTACCGGGCTGCGCCACACCCCGAACGGCGCAATTTTACCGAAGCCGCTCCATGACGGTCAATCGAATACCGCGATGGGGGCACAAATACCCGACTTGCGATGATTCCCCGTTTCGTTTATAAAGCCGGTTCTCCGAAAATACGGACACTCTGCAATGGCTGAAGATCTGCTGCACAAGAAACAATTCCCGCCCTACACCCCGAAGAAGGGTGAGGACTACATGAGCGCAAAGCAGCTTGCTCATTTTCGGGCCATCCTGGCTTCCCTCAAGGACGAATTGAGCGAAGATATCGAGCGCACCGTGCATACCATGCAGGACGAGGCGACCGTGTTTGCCGACCCGAATGACCGCGCCAGCCAGGAGTCCGACATCGCGCTCGAGCTGCGTAACCGCGATCGCGAGCGCAAACTGATCAAAAAGATCGACGAGTCGATTGCCCGCATCGAAAGCGGCGAATATGGCTATTGTGATTCCTGCGGCGTCGAGATCGGTCTCAAGCGTCTGGAAGCACGCCCCACCGCCACGCTCTGCATCGACTGCAAGACGCTCGAAGAGCACCGCGAAAAGCAGGTCGGTAAGTAATCCGGCCAAGCCCGCCAATCACGCCCGCAGACGCAATGCCCGCCAACAAAAAAGGACGCCGAGGCGTCCTTTTTTGTTGCATGCAATCCGAGTCTTACTCGCTGGCAGCAGGCGCCGTTGTTTCTGCGGCAATGGCCTTCATCGATAGGCGGACACGGCCCTTGTCGTCGGTCTCGATGACCTTGACCTTCACCACCTGGCCTTCCTTGAGGTAATCGGCGACGGCATTCACCCGCTCGCTGGCGATCTGCGAAATATGCAGCAGGCCATCCTTGCCCGGCAGCAGGCTGACGATGGCGCCGAAATCCAGCAGACGCAGCACGGTGCCTTCATAGATACGGCCGACTTCAACCTCGGCAGTGATATCTTCGATGCGCTTCTTGGCCACCTGCGCGGCGTCGGCGTTCACCGACGAAATGGTGATCGAGCCATCGTCCTCGATATCGATGACGCAGCCGGTTTCCTCGGTCAGCGCACGGATTACGGCGCCACCCTTGCCGATCACGTCACGAATCTTTTCCGGGTTGATCTTGATGTGAATCATGCGCGGCGCGAAGGTGGAAACCTCCTCACGATGACCGGACATCGAGCCCTGCATCTTTTCCAGGATCAGCAAACGCGCTTCCTTGGCCTGGGCCAGCGCGACCTGCATGATTTCCTTGGTGATGCCCTGGATCTTGATGTCCATCTGCAGCGCGGTAATACCGCCTTCGGTACCGGCCACCTTGAAGTCCATGTCGCCCAGATGATCCTCGTCGCCGAGGATGTCGGTCAGCACGGCAAAGCGGGGACCGTCCTTGATCAGGCCCATGGCAATACCCGCCACATGCGCCTTGAGCGGCACGCCGGCATCCATCAGGGCCAGGGAACCGCCACAGACGGAAGCCATCGACGACGAGCCGTTGGACTCGGTGATTTCGGAGACGACGCGCATCGAATAACCAAATTCGTCCGGCGACGGCAGCACGGCAAGCAGCGCGCGCTTGGCCAGACGACCGTGGCCGATTTCGCGGCGCTTCGGCGTACCGACGCGACCGGTTTCACCGGTGGCATAGGGAGGCATGTTGTAGTGAAGCATGAAGCGATCGCGATACTCGCCCTGCAGTGCGTCGATGATCTGCTCGTCGCGGCCGGTACCCAGCGTGGCGATGACCAGTGCCTGCGTCTCGCCGCGGGTGAACAGCGCCGAACCGTGGGTGCGCGGCAGCACGCCGTTGCGGATGACGATCGGGCGCACGGTGCGCGTATCGCGGCCGTCGATGCGAGGCTCGCCGTTGAGAATCTGGCTGCGGACGATTTTTGCCTCCAGATCGAACACGGTGTTACCGACCAAGTTCGAATCGGGCGGGTTGTCGACACCTTCGGTCAGGGCGGCAATGGTCTGCTTGGTGATTTCACGGGTCTTCTGCGTGCGATCCTGCTTGCTGGTGATGCGATAGGCCTCGCGCAATTGGGCTTCGGCCAACTCGGCGACGCGCGCAATCAGCGGCTCATTCTTTGCCGGCGGCTGCCAATCCCATTCCGGCTTGCCGGCGACCTCGACCAGTTCGTTGATGGCCTTGATCGCAGCCTGCATCTGCTCGTGACCAAACACCACGGCGCCCAGCATGATCTCTTCGGAAAGCTGCTTGGCCTCGGATTCGACCATCAACACGGCGGCCTCGGTACCGGCGACCACCAGATCCAGCTGCGTGTTTTCCAATTGGGTCTTGGTCGGGCAGAGGACGTACTTGCCATCGATGTAACCAACTCGGGCGGCGCCGATCGGGCCACTGAACGGGATGCCGGAAATTGCCATGGCGGCCGACGCGCCAAGCATTGCCGGAATGTCCGGATCGATCTCGGGGTTGCACGACATCACGGTACACACAACCTGCACTTCGTTGTAGAACGCGTCGGGAAACAGCGGACGCAAGGGGCGATCGATGAGGCGGCAGGTCAGGATTTCTTTTTCCGACGGACGTCCCTCGCGCTTGAAGAAACCTCCGGGGATGCGGCCGGCAGCGTAGGTCCGCTCCTGGTAATCGACGGTCAGGGGGAAGAAATCCTGTCCGGGCTTGGCGTTTCGTGCGCCGACTACCGTCGCCAAAACAACGGTGTCATTCATGGTGACCATGACCGCGCCGCCAGCCTGGCGGGCGATTTCGGCGGTTTCCAGGGTTACGGTGTGTTCACCGTAAGCAAAACTCTTCTTGATTGGATTCAACACGACAATTCCTTTCGGCAAAAAATAAAAGCCGGCACAGCCTCAACGGCTGCACCGGCCTGATCAGCAAGCCTGCGCAGTAAGGGCGCACAGTGCATCGCGCGTGGCAATGTCCCGGACCGGCGCTTGGGCGAGAAAATTACTTGCGCAGACCAAGGCGCTCGATCAGCGAACGATAGCCGTCTGCGTTCTTGCGCTTGAGGTAATCCAGCAACTTGCGGCGCTGGCTGACCATCATGAGCAGGCCGCGACGTGAGTGATGATCCTTGGTATGTGCCTTGAAATGACCCGTCAGGTCATTGATGCGCGCCGTGAGAAGCGCCACCTGAACTTCGGGAGAGCCGGTGTCACCCTGGGCACGCTGGTAGTCGGTGACGATCTTGGCTTTGTCGGTAGTAGAAATTGCCATTGTGGTTTCCTTGCTGATCCTGTGATGTTGGGCTCTTGGAGAACCGCGAATTATAACGTTCCGAATGTATTCTGATCAAGCTTTAAGCGCTATTTCCTTCCCTAGACACCCGCGACCAGCCGCTGCGGCTGCAGCCAGCCATCGGCGGATTGCCGGCAGATTCCGATAAAGCGGTGTTCCGCGTCATAAACGCGCAATCGGCTGCCCTCCTCGCCCGACCAGCGAACCGCTTGGCCGTACCTCAATCGGGTCGCATCGGCCACATCGAGTTGGGCTTCGGCCAGGCTGGCCAGCAGGGAATCGGGAGGCAATAGCAAAGCATCGCGCGCCTCGGCTGTCAGTGCTTCGAGCATTGGGAGCGAATACGCCTGGGCGACGCCAAGCACGCCGATGCCGGTGCGGCGCAAGGCCCCCAGATGCGCGCCGCAGCCAAGACGATCACCGATGTCGGCAGCCAGGGTTCGCACATAGGTTCCCTTGCTGCAATGAACCTCGAAGACAAAGCGGCCGTTTGCAAAATCACCTTGCCCGGCAAGCAGGCGCAGTTCATGGATGCAGACGCGCCGCGCCGCACGCTCGACTTCGATTCCCGCACGGGCATACTCGTAAAGCGGCTTGCCGTCGCGCTTCAGCGCCGAATACATCGGCGGCACCTGGTCGAGCTCGCCGACAAAGGCCGCCAGTGCTGCCTCCACGTCCGCAAGGCTGCTCGTTACGGGACGACGTTGCAGCACGGTGCCTTCGGCATCTGCCGTGTCGGTGGTAATTCCGAGTTGCACTGTCGCCACATAGCGCTTGTCGGCATTGAGCAGCTCGCCGGAAAATTTTGTCGCTTCCCCGAAACACAGGGGCAGCAGGCCGGTCGCCAAGGGATCGAGCGTTCCTGTATGGCCGGCCTTTTCGGCACGGTAGAGGCGACGTACCGCCTGCAGGGCGTGATTGGACGAAATGCCGAGGGATTTGTCCAGCAGCAGCACTCCGTCAAGTTTGCGGCGCGGAACTTTGCCGGCCTTTGGCTGCACCGCGCTCAATCGTCGTGCAGCTTCTTGTCGGACTCCACCGCCTCGTCTATCAGCTTCGAGAGACGCGAGCCTTCCTGCACCGACGGATCGAAGACGAAATGCAGTTCGGGTATATGATGAATGCGAACCCGGCGGCCCAGCTCGCGGCGCAGGAAGCTGGCCGAGTGCTGCAGGCCCTCGGCGATCATCTCGTTGGCCGATGGATCGGCCAACGATGTGTAGAACACTTTGGCATGCGCATAATCGGCAGTCACCTCGACTGCAGTCAGCGTGACCAGCGTCAGCTTGGGCGCGATGCGCAGATCCTTGAGATGGAAACGCAGCAAATCCGCCAGTTCGCGGCGGATCTGCTCGGCAACGCGGTCAGAGCGCGCATAACCTTGACCTGCGCCTTGACCTGAGCCGCGTCGGGTTGCCATTGCGGATCAGGTCAGGGTGCGGGCGATTTCCTGAACCTCGAACACTTCGAGCTGATCGCCCTCGTTGATGTCATTGAAGTTCTTGAGGCTCAAACCACACTCAAAACCTTCCTTGACTTCGCGGACGTCATCCTTGAAGCGCTTGAGAGAATCCAGTTCGCCCGTGTGCACCACCGTGTTGTTGCGCAGCAGTCGTACCGAGGCGTTGCGTTTGACGATGCCGGACAGCACCATGCAACCGGCGACGGCACCGATGCGGGAAATCCGGAACACTTGACGAATCTCGACCAGGCCGAGAACGACTTCCCGTTTCTCGGGCGCCAGCATGCCGGACAAGGCAGCCTTCACTTCGTCCACGGCGGCATAAATGATGTTGTAGTAGCGGATGTCGACGCCCAGGCTTTCGGCGGCTCTGCGCGCGCCAACGTCGGCACGTGTATTGAAGCCGATGACCACGGCCTTGGACGCCGCCGCCAGGTTGATGTCGGATTCGCTGATGCCGCCGACACCGGCATGTATCACACTGACCTTGACTTCGGCCGTTGACAGTTTGTTCAAGGATTGCACCAGGGCTTCCTGCGAACCCTGTACGTCAGCCTTGATGATCAAGGGCAAGGTTCTGATCTCGCCTTCGGCCATCTGCTCGAACATGTTCTCCAGCTTGGCGGCCTGCTGCTTGGCCAGTTTGACGTCGCGGAACTTGCCCTGGCGGAACAAGGCGATTTCGCGCGCCTTGCGCTCGTCGAGGAGAACCATGCTTTCGTCGCCGGCCGCCGGCACGTCGGTGAGGCCCTGAATCTCGACCGGGATCGAGGGGCCTGCCGCATCGATCGACTTGCCGTTCTCGTCGATCATGGCACGTACGCGTCCAAACACCGCCCCCGCCAGCAGCACATCGCCGCGACGCAGCGTGCCCGACAGCACCAGGATGGTCGCCACCGGGCCTTTGCCCTTGTCCAGGCGCGCTTCGATTACCAAACCCTTGGCCGGTGCTTCCACCGGAGCCGTGAGTTCCAGCACCTCGGCCTGCAGCAGCACCTGTTCCAGCAAGGCATCGATGCCTTCTCCGGTCTTGGCCGAGACACCGACGAAGGGCGAGTCGCCACCGTATTCTTCCGGCACCACGCCTTCGGCCACCAGTTCCTGCTTGACCCGTTCCAGGTTCGCATCGGGCTTGTCGATCTTGGTCACGGCCACAATCAAGGGTACGTTGCCCGCCCTTGCGTGATGAATGGCTTCCTTGGTCTGCGGCATGACGCCGTCGTCGGCAGCGACCACCAGAATGACCAGGTCGGTCGCCTTGGCGCCGCGCGCGCGCATCGCCGTGAAGGCCTCGTGGCCCGGCGTGTCGAGAAAGGTGATCATGCCGCGCGGCGTTTCGACGTGATAGGCGCCGATATGCTGCGTGATGCCGCCCGCCTCGCCATGCGCGACACGGCTCTTGCGGATGTAGTCGAGCAGGGAGGTCTTGCCGTGGTCGACGTGACCCATGACTGTAACCACCGGTGCGCGCGGCAGTTGCTCCACATCCTTGTGCTCGCCTTCGTCGGCGAGGAATGCATCGGGATCGTCGAGTTTTGCGGCAAAGGCCTTGTGCCCCATTTCCTCGACCAGGATCATGGCGGTTTCTTGATCGAGCACTTGGTTGATGGTGACCATGGAGCCCATCTTCATCAGTGTCTTGATGACCTCGGTGGCCTTGACGGTCATCTTGTGCGCGAGATCGGCGACGGAGATCGTTTCCGGGACATGCACGTCGCGCACGATTGCCTCGACCGGCTGCTGCGGCTGCATTTCTTCGGCATGGCCGTGACGGCCATGGCGGCCGCCACCCTTGGAACCGCGCCAACCCGAGGTGCCGGCGTCGCCGCGGGTCTTGATTGCGCGACGCTTGGCTGCGTCATCCTTCCAGGCGTCCTTCTTCGCGGGCTTGGCCTTGCCGTCTTCGGGCTTGGCGGCCGGCTTGTGGATAGTGCCGGACACGCCTGCGGCTGCAGCGGCCTCCTTGGCCTTCTTCGCTTCTGCAGCGGCCAGCAGTGCTGCCTGCTCGGCCAGACGCGCCTCGGCTTCGGCGCGTGCCCGGACTTCGCGTTCGTTCTTTTCCTTGAACTCTGCCGCTTGGATGGCGGATAGCTTGCCCTGGCGCTTCGATTCCGCTTCACGCAAGGCGCGCTGGGCAGGATCGATCACCGACCGGGTCACCGAAGCAGGCTTGACGATCGGTACTTCCGCCACAGCCGCCTCGACGACAGGAGCTTCAGCCACCACGGGAACGGGAACCGGAATTTCGACAACCGGAACGATCTCGACCACCGGCGCTACGGGCTCCGGAGCGGCGACTGCGACAGGCTCCTCCGCCACGGCAACTTCCGCGGGAGCCTCAACCGCGGCCTCTGCCGCCAGTTCGCTGGCATCGCGTTTGACAAATACGCGCTTCTTGCGGACCTCGACTTGAATCGTCCGTGCCTTGCCGGTGGAATCCGAGGCCCGGATCTCGCTGGTCTGCTTGCGAGTCAGGGTGATCTTGGCCTTGGGCGCGGTTTCGCCGTGCGACTTGCGCAAGTAGTCGAGCAGTCGCGTCTTGTCCTGTTCCGACAGGGTGTCATGGGATGCCTGCTTGCTGACGCCGGCCTTGGCCAACTGCTCAAGCAGGGCCGGCGCCGGCATTTTCAGCTCGGTCGCAAATTGGGAAACAGTCATCAAAGCCATGCCCTACCTCTCATTCTTCTTCGGCAAACCAGTGGGCACGCGCAACAGTAATCAGCGCCGTCGCCCGCTCGGCATCGATGCCGGTCATTTCCATCAACTCGTCGGTTGCCAGGTCCGCCAATGCATCGCGGTCGGTAACACCGTTCTTTGCCAGCTTCGCCGCCAGCGGCTTGTCCATGCCCTCGAGCGACAGCAGGTCGTCGGCGACCTTATCCATCTGCTCTTCGTCGACGATGGCTTCGGTCAGCAGCACGTTGCGTGCACGATCGCGCAGCTCGGTTACCGTGGCCTCGTCAAAGGCGTCGATTTCGAGCATTTCCGCCAGCGGAACATAAGCGATTTCCTCGAGTGTCGAGAAACCTTCCTCAATCAGGATGTTGGCCACCTCCTCGTCGACGTCGAGCTTTTCGACAAACAGGGCACGGATCGAGCTGTGTTCGGTTTCGGACCGCTTCTGCGACTCTTCGATGGTCATCAGATTGATAGTCCAGCCGGTCAGTTCGGAGGCCAGGCGCACGTTCTGTCCGCCGCGACCGATGGCGATCGCCAGGTTGTCCTCATCGACCACGACATCCATCGCATGCTTTTCTTCGTCGACCACAATGCTCTGCACCTCGGCCGGCGCCAGCGCGCCGATGACGAACTGGGCCGGATCGGCCGACCAGAGGATGATGTCCACTCGCTCGCCGGACAGCTCATTGGTCACCGCCGTGACGCGCGACCCGCGCATGCCGACGCAGGTGCCGATCGGATCGACGCGCGGATCGTTCGACTTGACCGCAATCTTGGCGCGCATGCCGGCATCGCGAGCGGCGGCCTTGATTTCGAGCAGTCCGTCTTCGATCTCGGGCACTTCGAGTTCGAACAGCTTCATGATGAATTCGGGCGCGGTGCGTGACAGGATCAGTTGCGGACCCCGCGCCTGGCGATCGATTTTCATCAGCCAGGCACGCACGCGGTCGCCGGGGCGCAGATTTTCCTTGGGAATCATCTGGTCGCGCGGCAACAGGGCCTCGATGCGCCCGGCCTCGATGATCGCGCTGCCGCGCTCCATGCGCTTGACGGTGCCGCTGACCAAAAATTCCTTTCGATCGAGGAAGTCATTGAGCAACTGCTCGCGCTCGGCATCGCGGATCTTCTGCAGGATCACCTGCTTGGCGGCCTGGGCGCCGATGCGGCCGAAATCGATGGGCTCAAGCCCTTCCTCGATGAAGTCTTCAAGCACGATGTCCGGAATCTGCTTTTGCGCGGCGGCAAGGCCGATCTGCAGTTCGGGATTCTCGACCATGTCGTCGGGCACCACCAACCAGCGGCGGAAGGACTCGTATTCACCGGTTTCGCGGTCTATATCGACGCGCACATCGGCTTCGTCGTTGGTACGCTTCTTCGTCGCGGACGCCAACGCCATTTCAAGGGCGCCAAAGACGATGTCCCGCGGAACATTCTTTTCGCGGGCCAGGGCATCGACCAACAGCAGCAATTCACGGCTCATGTGAGTCCTCCAGCATTAATCAGAACTTCGGCACCAGGCGCGCCCGATCGATATTCTCGAGCGCAAACCGATGCTGTGTTTCATTCACCCGCAGGCAGACCATCTCCACTCCGCCCTCTTCCTGCAATCCTTCAAGTGCACCGCTGAAATTGCGCTGATTGCCCAGCGGAACACGCAGCTTGATCTGCACCTCATGCCCGGCGAAGCGGCGGTAGTCCGCGGGCTTGACCAGCGGACGATCAAGTCCGGGAGATGAGACTTCGAGGCGGTCATAGTCGACGTTCTCGACCATGAACACGCGGCTGAGCTGGCCGCTTACAGCGGCACAGTCTTCGACGCTGATACCGCTCTTGTCCGCCGCCGCACCCTCCGGCCTGTCGATGAAGACGCGCAGCAGCCGAGCCCGCGGACTGGTTTCGAATTCAACCAATTCGTAGCCCAAACCCGTAACAGTCGTCTCAATCAAATCAAGCAGTTGCATACAAATTCACACACTCGCCACACAAATACCGCGCACAAATAGAAAATGGGCCAAAAAGCCCATTCCTTCTCTCTCTCCCGAGAACGGTGCCAACCAAAGGCTAAAGATTATAGCAGAGGCCTCATTTCTCTGCCAAATCAATTCGATTGCCATCGAGATCATCACCGTCGAAACCGTCTTCGTTCTCGAAGTCCCCAGCGTATCCGCCCGGTGCCGTGGTCTTGTGTTCGGCCGGCAGCAATTTCAACAATTCCTGCACCTCGCCCGGCTCCAGATCGCGGCACTGGCCGCGCTTGAGCCGCGGCGAAAGATGCACGGGGCCGTAACGAACGCGCATCAAGCGGCTGACCACCAGCCCTACCGCTTCGAACATGCGCCGCACTTCACGGTTGCGCCCTTCGGACAGAACCACGCGATACCAGCGATTGGCGCCTTCGCCGCCGCCTTCGGCGATCAGGCTGAAACTGGCCAGGCCGTCTTCCAGTTGAATGCCGCTGCGCAAGCGTTCGAGCATTTCGGGGGTCGCCTCGCCCAGCACGCGCACCGCGTATTCGCGCTCGATTTCATAGCGCGGATGCATCATGCGATTGGCGAGATTGCCGTCGTTGGTGAACAACAGCAGCCCGCAGGAATTGAAATCCAGGCGGCCGATGGATATCCAGCGCCCGCTCTTGAGCCGCGGCAGCTTGGCAAACACGCTGGGGCGACCGTCCGGATCGTCCCTCGAAACAATCTCGCCCTCGGGCTTGTGATAGACCAGCACGCGCGGCAGACGCAACTGGAACTTGAGCTGTGCGAGCTTGCCATTGACGCGGATCTTGTCCTCCGGGCCGACGCGCTGGCCCACATGCGCCGGCAGGCCGTTGACGCTGACGCGCCCGGCGACGATCCATTGCTCGAGCTCGCGCCGCGAACCGAAGCCGGCGTCGGCCAAAGCCTTGTGCAGCTTGGGCGGGTCGATGAAGACGGCTTCGGTGCGCCGCCTGGCGTGAGCCGGCAAAGACGAACCACCGCGAATGCGCGGCGCCGCTTCGGCCTGAAGCCGCGGCGAACCTTGCGGCGGCCGGAAGGGACTAGGCTTGCGCGATGGGCGGTTCGGCGAGCCCTTCCGGTTCACGCTCGGTAAGGAGGAGTTGCCCGTCGGCGGGTTCGCCGGGCTGCCATTCAGTTGTTTGCCCTGGTCCTGAGTGGCCGATGTCCGGCTGTTCGGTGCCCGATGCCTGGATCGGGGAGGCTTCGGCGATTGAGGTTTGTCCAAGGTCGATCACCCTTTCAATTTCAGTCAATGGCGGCAGTTCGGTGAGACTGCGCAGGCCGAGGTCATCGAGAAACTTTCTTGTCGTTGCATACAGCGCCGGGCGCCCCGGCGCATCGCGATGCCCCACGGCATCGATCCAGCCACGCCCTTCCAGCACCTTCAGTATGTTCGGCGATACCGCCACGCCCCGCACATCTTCGATGTCGCCGCGCGTCACCGGCTGGCGGTAGGCGATGATCGCCAGCGTTTCCATCACCGCCCGCGAATACTTGGGCGGCTTGTCGTTCTTCAGCCGATCGATGTAGGACTGATACTCGGGGCGGGTCTGGAAGCGCCAGCCGGATGCCAGTTGCACCAGTTCCGCGCCGCGATTGGCCCAGTCACGGCGCAAGTCATCGAGCAGTGTACGCCAGGTATCGTCGTCGAACTCCTCGTCGAACAGCTTTTTCAGCTCGGCCAACGGCAAGGGTTCGGCCGCCACCAGCAACGCGGTTTCCAGGACGCGCTTGTAGTCTTCGGGCTTATATAACGGCAGCATCGGGCAGCTTCACGTATATGGGCGCCATGGCCTCGTTCTGGGTAATCTCGATCAGGGATTCGCGGGCCAGTTCCAGCATGGCCAGAAAGCTCACCACCAGCCCTTGCGCGCCCAGCGTCAGGTCGAACAGCTGGTCGAACACCACGTAGCCGCTGCCCTGCAGGCGGCGCAGGATGATGCTCATGTGCTCGCGCACGGACAATTCCTCGCGGTGGATCTTGTGGTGCTGATGCACGCGCGCCTGTTTCATCAGCGACAGCCAGGCCACCTGCAGGTCATGCAGGCTGACCTCGGGCTGGCGCTCGACGACCTTGTCGGCAATCCATACCGTGATCCATTCGTAATCGCGCCCGGCCTGCGGCATCTCGTCCAGTTTTGCCGCTGAGGCCTTCATGCGCTCGTATTCAATCAGGCGGCGCACCAGTTCGGCACGCGGATCTTCCGGCTCGCCGTTCTCCGCCTTGGGCGGGCGCGGCAGCAGCATGCGCGACTTGATCTCGATCAGCATGGCCGCCATCAGCAGATATTCGGCGGCGAGTTCCAGGTTGCCCTTGCGCATCGCCTCGACATAGACGAGATACTGCGCCGTGAGCGGCGCCATCGGAATGTCCAGCACGCTGATGTTGGCGCGGCGAATCAGGTAGAGCAGCAAGTCCAGCGGCCCCTCGAAGGAATCGAGGATGATCTCCAGCGCATCGGGTGGGATGTACAGGTCGCGCGGCATCTCCGCCATGACCTCGCCATAGACTTTCGGCAGGTGATGCTCGATCGTCTCGCCCGCGGCAAGAGTTGGCGTTGGCGAGACGGCGACCTGAGCGGCGACCTGAGCGGCGAATGGAGCGGCAGTCGGCCCCTGATTCGCGTTTTCGATCACGAGTAGTCGACTCCGATCGCTTCGCGCACGTCGCGCATGGTTTCCTGCGCCAGCTTGCGCGCCTTTTCGCAGCCGTCGGCGATGATGTTCTTGACCAGTTGCGGATCCTCCTCGTACATCTTGGCCCGCTCGCGCATCGGCTCCTGCTCCTTCAGCACGCCCTCGATCACCGGCTGCTTGCATTCGATGCAGCCGATTCCGGCCGAGCGGCAACCGCTCTGTACCCAGCTTCTGACGTCTTCGCCGGAATAGATCAGATGGAACTGCCACACCGGGCATTTTTCGGGATCGCCCGGATCGGTGCGCCGCACTCGCGCCGGATCGGTCTGCATGGTGCGAATCTTCTTGCCGACCGTCTCGGCATCTTCGCGCAGCATGATGGTGTTGCCGTAGGACTTGGACATTTTCTGGCCGTCCAGACCGGGCATGCGCGAGGCATGGGTGAGCAGCGCATCGGGCTCGACCAGGATCATCTTGCGCGTGCCTTCGAGCCAGCCGAAGAGGCGTTCGCGATCGCCCAGGGAGAGGCTCTGCGCCTCGTTCAGCAACTCGTGGGCCTGCTCCAGCGCCTCGCCCTCGCCCTTTTCCTGATATCGCGTGCGCAGTTCGTCGTAGAGCTTGGCGCGCTTGCTGCCGAGCTTCTTGACGGCCTCGCGCGCCTTGTCCTCGAAGCCGGGTTCGCGCCCATACAGGTGGTTGAAGCGGCGCGCAATCTCGCGCGTGAATTCGACATGGGGCACCTGGTCCTCGCCCACAGGCACCTGGTTGGCGCGGTAGATCAGGATGTCGGCCGCCTGCAGCAGCGGATAGCCGAGAAAGCCATAGGTCGTCAGATCCTTGTGGGTCAGCTTTTCCTGCTGGTCCTTGTAGGTCGGCACGCGTTCCAGCCAGGAGAGGGGCGTCATCATCGACAGCAGCAGGTGCAGTTCGGCGTGCTCGGGCACCTTGGACTGGATGAAAATCGTCGCCTGGGACGGATCGACACCCGCCGCCAGCCAGTCGATCACCATGTCGTTGGCGTTGGCGGTGATCGTGCCCGGCTCGTCGTAAGCCGTGGTCAGCGCATGCCAGTCTGCGACGAAGAAGAGGCAGGGGTACTCGTGCTGGAGCTTGATCCAGTTGGCAAGCACGCCGTGATAATGGCCGAGATGGAGGCGCCCGGTCGGGCGCATGCCGGAAAGAACTTTTTCTGCGTACATGTCAAAAACCAAAAAGTATTCGAATCAGGGTGTTGAACACCCGCAACAAGGGCCGCAGGATGGTATCCAGCACCCCCAAAAATAGCAATGCCAGCAGGATCGGAAAGCCCCAGCGTTCCAGCTGGGAAAATTTCCACGCGGCGCGCGGCGGTAGGAGGCTGACCGCAATGCGTCCGCCGTCCAGCGGCGGCAAGGGCAGCAAGTTCAACACCATCAACACGCCGTTGATACTGATGCCGACCCTCGCCATTTCCTTCAGGGCTTCGGCATAAATCATCTCTGGACTACCGATCGCCAGCTTCAATACCAGTGCCCAGAACAGCGCCATGAGCAGATTTGCGCCCGGTCCGGCCGCGGCGACCCAGAGCATGTCCTGCTTGGGGCGGCGCAGGTTGCCGAAATTCACCGGCACCGGCTTGGCCCAGCCGAACAGCAGGCCTCCTGCCGAAACCAGCAGAATCAGCGCCGGCACCAGCAGGGTTCCCACCATGTCGACATGGCGCAAGGGATTCAGGCTGATGCGCCCCATCTGCCAGGCCGTCGGATCGCCGAAGTGCCTTGCTGCATAGCCGTGCGCCGCCTCATGCAGCGTGATGGCAAAGATGATCGGCAGGGCGGAAATCGCCAGCGTCTGGATAACGTTCATGGAAGGGGTCGATTTTAGCAGACCGCGTCATTCGAGCCCGAAGGGCGCCAGCGGCCCCTGGCCGGCGCGCACCAGTTCCGGCTGGGCGCCGGTCAGGTTGATCACCGTCGTCATCGCCGTGCCGCACTGGCCGGCATCGATCACCAGATCGAGCAGTTTTTCCAGGTGCTCGCGGATTTCGTCGGCATCGGCCAGCGGCGCCTCCGACCCCGGCAGGATCAGCGTCGAGGTCAGCAGCGGCTCGTCCAGTTCCTCCAGCAGCGCCAAAGCCAGCGGATGATTCGGCACGCGCAGGCCGATGGTCTTGCGCTTGGGGTGCAGGAGCCGCCGCGGCAGTTCGCGGGTGCCTTCCAGAATGAAGGTATAGCTGCCCGGCGTGGAGGCCTTCAGCAGGCGATACTGGGCATTGTCCACCCGCGCATAGGTGGCGATCTCGGACAGGTCGCGACACATCAGGGTGAAGTGATGCCGCTCGTCCACCCCGCGGATTCTGCGGATGCGATCGAGCAGCGGCGCATAACCGGCGACGCCCGCCAGCGAGTAAGCGGCATCGGTGGGCATGGCTATGAGTCCGCCGCTCCGGGCGATTTCCGCGGCCTGCTTGATCAGGCGCGGCTGCGGATGCTCGGGATGAATGTGGAATAGCTGGGCCATGCCGGGAACCGGGAACGGAAGACGAAGCGCGGGATTTTACCGGCCCTTTGCGCCGTCGGCATGAAGTCTTCGGTCCGATGCAATCAGAGCTGCGTCCAGACCGGCGTCAGGCCCTCGGGCAAGTCGGGCATTTTCCCCAGGTCGATCCAGCTTTCGCCCGGTCCGTGGAAGTCCGAGGCCCGTGAGGCAAGGAAGCCAAACTCGCGTGCGATACGCGAGAACTCCCGCACCTCGTCGTCCTTGTGCGAACCCGACAGGACTTCGATGCCGCGCCCGCCAAGATCCTTGAAGACGCCGAACAATTCGTGCCGCTCCGCTCGCGACAGCCGGTAGCGGCCCGGATGGGCGATCACCGCGATGCCGCCGGCGCCGACTATCCAGCGCAGCGCGTCTTCGAGCGTCGCCCAGGCGTGCTCGACATAGCCCGGCTTGCCCTTGGCCAGCCAGTAGTCGAACACCGACTTGACGTCCTTGGCATGCCCCTGCTCGACGATGTAGCGGGCGAAATGCGAACGGCTGACCAGCGCCGGATTGCCGGCGTGACGCAATGCGCCTTCGTAGGCGCCATGGATGCCCACCTTGTCCAGTTCCGCCGCCATGCGCCCGGCGCGCGCGTCGCGCCCGCTCCTGATCTGCTGCAGTCCCACACTCAATGCCGCATCGGCGGGATCGACGGCAAGGCCGACGATATGCACGGTCTGGTCGTCGCCCCAGGAAATCGAGATTTCGACGCCATCGACGAAACGCAGGCCGACCTCGTCCGCCGTCGCGCGCGCCTCAGCCAGCCCGCCGAGTTCGTCGTGATCGGTCAGCGCCAGCAGTTCGACGCCATTGGCATGGGCGCGGCGCACCAGGTCGGCCGGCGGCAGCAGGCCATCGGAGACCGTCGAATGGCAGTGGAGATCGGCGTTGAGCGGCTTCATGCGGCGAAAAATTCCTCGATCAGGCGTGCCACCTGTTGTGGCTGGTCATGCTGCAGATTATGGCCGCTGCCTTCCAGCGTCACCTCGCGCACATCACGGAAACAGGCGATGCGGCTGCGGTAGTCGGCGGAATCGACGGCGAACAGTTGCTTGAAAATGAAGGAGTCCGCCGCCGTGACCCAGAGCACGGGCGCCGTCACCCGGCGCCAGATCGCCATGGCCTCTTCGACCCGATAGATGGTCGGATTGACCCAGCGATGAAAGGGATCGGCTGCCAGGTGTATGCCGCCCGCCCCATCGTCCTCGCCCATGTGCTGCGCCAGGAAAGCCGCGTTCTGGTCCGACAGGCGCGGGTTTTCCTTCTGCAGCCGCGCGGCAAACGCCGCGCGATCGGGATAGGAGCGGAAGCTCGGCGTGTCGCGCAGCTGGTCGAGCCAGTTCACATAACGCTCCGGCGCCTCGTCGGGCGTGTAGCGGCGCAGGCCCAGACCCTCCAGATTGACCAACTGGCAGATGCGCTCAGGGCGCAGGCCGGCGTACAGACAGGCCGCGTTGCCGCCCAGGCTGTGCCCGACCAGACGCACCGGCGCCTGCGGCGAATAGTGCAGCAGCAGGGCGTCGAGATCGGCGATGTAGTCGGGGAACCAATAGACGTCATTGTTCCATTCCGACAGGCCAAAACCGCGCCAGTCGGGCGCCACCACGCGCCAACCCTTTTGCAGGGCATCGACCACGAACTGCCAGGAGGCCGACACATCGCACCAGCCGTGCAGCAGCACCAGCAGGGGCGCCGACTCGCCGCCCCAGATGCGCACATGCAGGCGTCGGCCGCGGATTTGAAGGAATTCGGAATGACAGGATTTCATGTTCCCATTTTAGCTCCGGCCGCTGCGCTTAACGTCGATAAGGCCGACGTTATGTCCCCGGCGTCCTCGCCGGAGACGGTATCCCGGGATAGCCTTCACTGAAACTTCGTTTTAGCTCCGGCCGCTGCGCCAAGCCGCGCAATCAGTCGGGAATAATGGCGGTGGCTTCGATTTCGACGCGGGCCGCGTCTTCCATCAGGCCCGCCACCTGCACCGCCGTCATCGCCGGAAAATTGCGCCCGATGACTTCGCGATAGGCGCGGCCAAGCTGCGGATAGGCCGCCAGATACTCGCGCTTGTCGAGCACATACCAGGTCATGCGAATGATGTGCTCGGGCCTGCCGCCGGCCTCGGCGAGAACGGCGACGATGTTCTGCAGCGCCTGTTTTGCCTGTTCGGCAAAATCGCTGCTGTGAAAGCGGCACTGGCTGTCCCAGCCGATTTGCCCGCCGATGACCACGCTGCGGCCGCGTGCCGCAATCCCGTTGGAATAGCCCTTGGGTGCCGCCCATCCGGCGGGTTGCAGGATCTGGATGTCCGACTGCGGCGCGAGCTGTGGCGTGCGCATGTCAGGCATTCAGCGCGAGCTGGGCCGCGCGCTCCAGATTGCGTTCGAGCTGGACTTTGCCGCCCTGATACTGCTTCGGCCAGGGTATGTCCTTGACGCCTTGTTCGGCGGCGGCATGCAGGGTCCAGGCCGGATCGGCCAGATGCGGGCGCGCCAGGGCGCAGAGATCGGCGCGGCCGGCGGCGATGATGGTATTGACGTGGTCGGCTTCGAAGATGTTGCCGACGGCAATGGTCGGCACCTGCAACTCGTTGCGGATCTGGTCGGAAAACGGCACCTGGAACATGCGGCCATAGACCGGCGCCTCTTCCTTGCTGACCTGGCCCGAGGAGACGTGGATGATGTCGGCGCCCGCCGCCTTGAACAGGCTGGCGACCGCGACCGAATCGTCCGGGGTGTTGCCGCCGGCCACCCAGTCGTGGGCCGAGATGCGCACCGACATCGGCTTCTCGGCCGGCCAGACCTCGCGCATGACGCGGAACACTTCCAGCGGATAGCGGCAGCGGTTCTCCAGGCTGCCGCCGTACTCGTCCGATCGCAGGTTGGTCAGCGGCGAAATGAAAGACGACATCAGGTAGCCGTGGGCGGCATGGAATTCCACCATGTCAAAGTTGGCGCTGACGGCACGGCGCGTGGCGGCGACGAACTCGGCCTTGATGCGATTCATGTCGGCGCGGTCCATCGCCCGCGGCGTCTGCGAGATGCCGGGCAGGTAGGGCAACGGCGAAGGCGCCAGCAGCGGCCAGTTGCCGGATTGCAGCGGCTGGTCGATGGCGTCCCAGGCCAGGCGGGTGGAGCCCTTGCGCCCGGCGTGGCCGATCTGCAGCGACACCTTGGTCTCGCCGTTGGCGTGGATGAAGTCGACGATGCGCCGCCAGGCCTGCTGCTGCGCGTCGTCCCAGATTCCGGTGCAGCCCGGCGTGATGCGGGCATCGGCGGCAACGCAGGTCATTTCGGTGACCAGGAGCGCCGCGCCGCCCATGCCTCGGCTGCCGTAATGGACCAGATGGAAGTCGGTCGGCATGCCTTCTGCGGCGGAATACATGCACATCGGCGAAACCACGACGCGATTGCCCAGGGTCATGCCGCGCAGGCTGAAGGGCGTGAACATCGGCGGCACGGGAGTCGTCCCGGCCGAGGTTGGCAGGCCGCAGCGGGCGGCGAACCAGCGGTCGAAATCGTCGGTGTAGGCCTGGTCGCGCAGCTTCTGGTTGGCATGGCCGACGCGCTGGCTGCCGGTGAGCACGGCGAAGGCGAACTGTTCCGGCTCCATGCCGACATAGCGGTCAACCTCCTCGAACCAGGTCATGCGGTTGCGCGCCGCGCTCTGCAGCTTGAGCGCCTCGATTTCGCGCTCCGCCTGATAGCGCGCCAGGCGGGTCGGCACGTCGCCTTCGGTGCTGTTCAGCACCGCAACCAGCGAGCGCGCGTCTTCCATCGCCAGCTTGGTGCCCGAGCCGATGGTGAAATGCGCCGTGTGCGCCGCATCGCCGAGCAGCACGATGTTGTCCTTGAACCAGCGCTCGCAGAGCACCCGGTTGAACTTCAGCCAGACCGCCGAACCGCGCAGATGGCGCGCATTCGAGATCAGGCGCGCACCTTTGAGCATGTCGGCGAACAGTTCCTCACAGAAGGCGATCGACTGGTCGGGGTCCATCTGGTCGATGCCGGCCTTGAGCCAGGTTTCTTCCGGCGTCTCGACGATGAAGGTCGCCCATTCCTCGTTGAACTGGTAGGCGTGCAGGTTGAACCAGCCCCACTGCGTCTCCTTGAAGGCGAAGGTGAAGGCGTCGAGCTTGATCTTGGTGCCGAGCCAGATGAAGCGGTTCTTGCGCACGTCGATGCGCGGGTTGAAGTGGCTCGCGTACTTGGCGCGCGTGGTCGAATTGACGCCGTCCGAGCCGATTACCAGGTCGTATTCCCGCGAGTAGTCGTCCGGGTCCCTGAACTCGGTCTCGAACTTGAGCTTGACGCCGAGTTCGCGCGCGCGGGCCTGGAAGATCTGCAGCAGCTTGAGGCGCCCGATGCCGCAGAAGCCATGGCCGCCGGACACCATGCGCCGGCCCTTGAAGAACACGTCGACGTCGTCCCAGTGGTGGAAGTTGCGCTCGATTTCCGCGACCACCTGGGGATCGTCCTGACGAAAGCCGTCCATGGTTTTGTCGGAGAACACGATGCCCCAGCCGAAGGTGCTATCCGCTTGATTGCGTTCGATAACGGTAATGTCGCTGGCAGGATTGGCCTGCTTCATCAGGATCGAGAAATACAATCCGGCGGGACCACCGCCCAGACAAACGATGCGCATTCCAATCTCCTTCTGCAGTGACATTACATACGGTTGCGATATTTTATATCTAAACTATTTTTCAGGTCAAGCCCGCAGCGAATCCTAGTCCCAAACCTGCCCGGACCGCGGCGCAGATGCCGCCCCGGTCGGGGACATATTTTGATCGAATACAATAGCGCCTCCGCGTTGGCCGCGATGCCCACACATTCCCTGAACTGCCATGAAAACCCTCTTCATTACCGGCGGCGCCGGCTTCATCGGCTCGGCCCTGATACGCCTGCTGATCGCCGGGAGCGACTGGCGCATCGTCAATATCGACAAGCTGACCTATGCCGGCAATCTCGAATCCCTGGCCGGCCTCGCCGATCCCGAGCGTCACGTGTTCAGCCGTACCGACATCTGCGACCGGGCCGCACTGGACACGCTGTTCATCGACCATCAACCGGCCGGCGTGATTCATCTGGCCGCCGAATCGCATGTCGACCGCTCGATCCACGGCCCCGGCGACTTCATCGAAACCAACATCAACGGCACCTATACCCTGCTCGAAGCGGCGCGCGCCTACTGGTCGCTGCTCGAACCGGAGGCCAAGGCCGGCTTCCGCTTCCACCACGTCTCGACCGACGAGGTCTTCGGCTCGCTGGGCGCGACCGGTCTCTTCGTCGAAACCAGCCCCTACCAGCCGAACTCGCCCTATTCGGCATCCAAGGCTGCCTCCGACCATCTGGTGCGCGCCTGGCACCACACCTACGGCCTGCCGACGGTGATCACCAACTGCTCGAACAACTACGGCCCCTGCCAGTTCCCGGAAAAGCTGATCCCGCTGATGATCCACAACGCGGTGTCGGACAAGCCGCTGCCGATCTACGGCAAGGGCGACAACGTGCGCGACTGGCTCTATGTCGATGACCACGCCCGCGCGCTGCGCCTGGTGTTCGAGCGCGGCCTCCCGGGCGAGACCTACAACATCGGCGGCCACAACGAGAAGACCAATCTGGACGTGGTCGATACGCTGTGCGCCCTGCTCGACGAACTCAAGCCGCGATCCGACGGGCGCAGCTACCGCGCACAGAAGATCTCGGTGGCCGACCGTCCCGGCCACGACAAGCGCTACGCCATCGACGCCGGCAAGATCCAGCGCGAACTGGACTGGACGCCGCAGGAAAGCTTCGAGACCGGCATGAGGAAGACCGTGCAGTGGTATCTGGACAATCCGGCCTGGGTCGCCCATGTCGTCTCCGGCGAATACCGGCAGTGGATGGATCGCAACTACGGAGACCGCACATGAGCCGCCTGCCCCAGACTACCCGCGGCATCATCCTCGCCGGCGGCTCGGGCACCCGGCTGCATCCGGTGACCTTGGCCGTGTCCAAGCAGCTCTTGCCGATCTACGACAAGCCGATGATCTACTACCCGCTGACCACGCTGATGCTGGCCGGCATCCGCGAGATCCTGCTGATCTCGACGCCGCTGGATACGCCGCGCTTCGAACAACTGCTGGGTGACGGCTCGCAATGGGGCATAAGCATCCGCTACGCGGTGCAGCCCAGCCCGGACGGCCTGGCGCAGGCCTTCATCATCGGCCGCGATTTCGTCGGCGACCATCCTTCGGCGCTGGTGCTGGGCGACAACCTGTTCTACGGCCATGATTTCGGCCAACAGTTGCAGCATGCCGCAAGAGTTGATGCTGGCGCCACGGTGTTCGCCTACGCCGTGAGCGACCCCGAGCGCTACGGCGTGGTCGAGTTCGATGCGACGGGACGCGCCATCAGCATCGAGGAAAAGCCGAAAGCGCCGAAGTCGCGCTACGCCGTCACCGGCCTCTACTTCTACGACAAGCAGGTCTGCGACATTGCCGCCGGGCTCAAGCCTTCGCCGCGCGGCGAACTGGAGATCACCGACCTCAACCGGATCTATCTCGAACAAGGCCAGCTCAAGGTCGAGATCATGGGCCGCGGCATGGCCTGGCTCGACACCGGCACCCACGAGTCGCTGCTCGAAGCCGGCCAGTTCATCGAGGTCATCGAAAAGCGCCAGGGCCTCAAGGTGGCCTGCCCCGAGGAAGTGGCCTGGCGCCAGAAATGGATAGACGACGCGCAACTGGCCAGGCTCGCCGAGCCGCTGGCCAAGAGCCAGTACGGCCAGTATCTGCAGAATCTGCTGACGCAGGAGGTGCGCGGATGAAGGCGATTCCGACCGCGATCCCCGATGTGCTGTTGCTGGAACCCAAGGTATTCGGCGACGACCGCGGCTACTTCTACGAGAGCTGGAACAAGCGGACCTTTGCCGAACTCGGCATAGACGCCGATTTCGTCCAGGACAATCACTCCAAGTCGCAGAAGAATGTGCTACGCGGCCTGCATTACCAGATCGAACACGCCCAGGGCAAGCTGATCCGCGTCACCGCCGGCGCCGTCTACGACGTGGCGGTCGATCTGCGCCGCTCCTCGCCGAGCTTCGGGCAATGGGTGGCCTTCACGCTGTCCGCCGAGGACAAACGCATGGCCTGGATACCCCCGGGCTTCGCCCACGGCTTCTGCGTCACTTCGGACGCCGCCGAGTTCCTCTACAAGACCACCGACTACTGGAGTCCGGCGCACGACCGCACGCTGCTCTGGAACGACCCGCAACTGGCGATTCCCTGGCCGCTGACGGCAGAGCCGCTCCTGGCGGCCAAGGACGTGACCGGCACGCCGCTGGCCCAGGCCGAAACCTTCGCATGAGAATCCTGCTCACCGGCGCCGCCGGACAGCTCGGCCGCGAACTGAAGCGCTCGCTGGCCTGCCTCGGCGACGTGATAGCCCGCGACCGTCAGCAACTCGATCTCGCCCAGGCCGATGCACTGCGCACGGCCGTGCACGCCGCAGCGCCCACCGTGATCGTCAATGCCGCCGCCTATACCGCGGTCGACAAGGCCGAGACCGAGCCGGCCGTGGCCGACGCGATCAATGCCCTGGCCCCCGCCATCCTCGCCGAGGAAGCCAAACGGCTCGGCGCCCTGCTGATCCATTATTCGACCGATTACGTCTTCGACGGCAGCAAGACCGCGCCCTACACTGAAGACGACGCGCCAAACCCGCTGGCCGCCTATGGCCGCAGCAAGCTGGCCGGCGAGCAGGCGATAGCCGCTTCTGGCGCTCGCCACCTGATTTTCCGCACCAGCTGGGTCTACGGCCTGCACGGCGCGAATTTCCTGAAGACCATGCTGCGCCTGGGCAGAGAACGCGACGAATTGCGCGTGGTCGATGACCAGTTCGGCGCCCCGACCTGGACCCGCCATCTGGCCGATGCCACGGCCCTGATCCTCGCCCGCAAGGAAGTCCCCAACGGCCTTTACCATCTCGCCGGAGCCGGCGAAACCAATTGGTACGGCTATGCCGAAGCCATTTTCGCCGAGGCGCAACGCAGCGGCCTG
The DNA here is from genome assembly GCF_031426875.1 of Sulfuritalea sp. Lineage (NCBI taxonomy): Bacteria > Pseudomonadati > Pseudomonadota > Betaproteobacteria > Nitrosomonadales > Sterolibacteriaceae > Sulfuritalea > Sulfuritalea sp. The sequence continues at coordinate 24,923 of NZ_JASJPC010000039.1, read as the reverse complement.
ATGAACAAGTCGCCCGTGGTGCACCGTATCGCCAGCGCCAACTATCCACTGCCCGCGCCGCGGCCCGCCAATTCGCGGCTGGACTGCGCGAAATTCCGGCGCGACTTCGACCTGGCCCTGCCCGACTGGCGCACCGGCCTGATCGATTGCCTCGCCGACGCACGTTTCTAAGAACTTTCAATCCAACAGAGACCCATGGCTGTCACCCCCACCTACGACGAATCTTCCTTCCGCGTCCTCAAGGGACTGGAGCCGGTGCGCGAACGCCCCGGCATGTACACCCGCACCGACTCGCCGGCGCACATCATCCAGGAAGTCATCGACAACTCGGCCGACGAAGCGCTCGGCGGCCATGCCAAGAACCTGCACGTGCTGCTGCACCTGGACGGCTCGATCACGGTCACCGACGACGGCCGCGGCATCCCGGTCGGCCTCCATCCCGACGAAAAAGTTCCCGTGGTGGTGCTGGCCTTCACCCGGCTCCATGCCGGCGGCAAGTTCGACAAGAGCTCCGGCAATTCCGCCTACGCCTTTTCCGGCGGCCTGCACGGCGTCGGCGTGGCCGTGACCAACGCGCTGTCCACCCGCGTCTCGGTCGAGGTGCGGCGCGAAGGAAAGATCTGGGCCATCGAGTTTTCCGGCGGCGGAGAGAAAGTCGGCGCACTTGCCGAGATGGGCAGCTGCGGCCGCCAGAGCGGCACCCGCGTGCGCGTCTGGCCCGATCCGAAATACTTCGACGCGCCCAAGGTGCCGCCCGCCGAACTCGAACGCCTGCTGCGCTCCAAGGCCGTGCTGCTGCCCGGCGTCAAGGTGCGCCTCGACATCGAACAGGCCGACGGCAGCGTTCAGTCCAAGACCTGGAGCTACCCGACCGGCCTCGCCGGCTACCTGACGGAACAGGCCGGCAATGCCGAAGCGGTCGCCCCGCTGTATGCCGCCGAGAAATACGCCGACGCCGACCATGCCGACTTCGCGGCGGGCGAAGGCGCGGCCTGGGCCATCGGCTGGCATGTCGAGGCGGTCGCCTCCGAGTCCTTCGTCAACCTGATTCCGACGGTGGCCGGCGGCACCCACGAATCCGGCCTGCGCGCCGGCACCTTCGAAGCCGTCAAGTCCTTCATCGAGCACCGCGCGCTCTTGCCGCGCGGCGTCAAGCTGCAGCAGGACGACGTCTGCAGCCGCATGGCCTTCGTGCTCTCGGCGCGCATCCTCGATCCGCAGTTCCAGGGCCAAGTCAAGGAAAAGCTCAATTCGCGCGAAGCCGTCAAGCTGGTTTCCAGCATGATCCGCGACCCCTTCGAAATCTGGCTCAACCAGCATGTCGAGGCCGGCAAGGCGATCGCCGAAATCTCGATCCGCCAGGCCCTGGCGCGGCAGAAGAATGCGCAAAAGGTCGAGAAGCGCAAACAGTCCGGCGTCGCCGTGTTGCCGGGCAAGCTCTCCGATTGCGAATCGACCGACATCGCCGAGAACGAGCTGTTCCTGGTCGAGGGCGACTCCGCCGGCGGCTCGGCCAAGATGGCGCGCAACAAGGAAACCCAGGCGATCCTGCCGCTGCGCGGCAAGGTGCTCAACTCCTGGGAAGTCGAAGCCGGGCGGCTCTTCGCCAACAACGAAATCCACGACATCGCGGTGGCCCTCGGCGTCGATCCGCATACGGCAGACGCGGTGCCCGACTTCTCCAACCTGCGCTACGGCAAGGTCGTCATCATGTCCGATGCCGACGTCGATGGCGCCCATATCCAGACCCTGCTCTTGACCCTGTTCTACCGCCACTTCCCGGGACTGATCCGCAACGGCCACATCTTCATCGCGCAGCCGCCGCTGTACCGCATCGACGTTCCGGCCTCGGGCAAGAAACGCCCGGCGCGGCGCCTGTATGCGCTGGACGAGGGTGAACTGGTGGCGATCAAGGACCGCCTGATCAAGGAAGGCATCCGCGAAGACGCCGTCGAGGTCGGCCGCTTCAAAGGCCTCGGCGAAATGAATCCCGACCAGTTGCGCGAAACCGCGATGGCGCCGGCCACACGCCGCGTGGTGCCAGTCTCCGACCTGCCCGAAGCCGACGCCGACACCCAGAAACTTTTCAACCTGCTGATGGGCAAGGGCGAAGCCTCTTCGCGCCGCGCCTGGATGGAAGAAAAGGGCCACCTCATTGAAGCGGATATTTGAAAGACCATGAAATTCAAAATCGATTCAGCCACAGAGATCACAGAGGACACAGAGAAAAGCCTTCGGGCCATCGACACGACTCTATTGTCACAGCTGAAAAGGAATTGCTTTACCTCTGTGACCTCTGTGCCCTCTGTGGCTAAAAGGTTTTCTGCATGAACAACGACACCCCCGACCTGTTCGACGAACCCGCGCCCGCCGAGGCCGCGCCGGCCAATCCGCCGCCGCCTCCCGCCGTACCGCCAGCGCCAACTCTCTTCGCCGGCAACGGCGACGGCAGTTCGCTGCCGCTCGCCGGCTACGCCGAGCGCGCCTACCTCGCCTATGCCATGAGCGTGGTGCGGGCGCGCGCCCTGCCGCAGGTTGAGGACGGCCTCAAGCCGGTGCAGCGCCGCATCCTGCACGCCATGAACGAGATGCGCCTGGCGTCCAGCGCCAAGCACGTCAAGAGCGCGCGCGTGGTCGGCGACGTGATCGGCAAGTACCACCCGCACGGCGACACCAGTGTCTATGACGCCATGGTGCGCGTGGCGCAGGACTTCACGCTGCGCTATCCGCTGGTCGACGGCCAGGGCAATTTCGGCTCGCGCGACGGCGACGGCGCCGCGGCCATGCGCTATACGGAATGCCGCCTGACACCCTTCGCCGACCTGCTGCTGGGGGAAATCGATCGCGGCACGGTGGACTTCATCGCCAACTACGACGGCTCGATGACCGAGCCGCAACTGATGCCGGCGCGCCTGCCGGTGGTGCTGCTGAACGGCGCCTCGGGCATCGCGGTCGGCATGGCCACCGAAATCCCGCCGCACAACCTGCGCGAAGTCGCCGAAGCCGCGCGCCTCTTGATCAGAAAGCCCGAGGCGGTGCTCGAAGAAGTTTTGGCAGTCATGCCGGGACCGGATTTCCCCGGCGGCGGCCAGCTCATCTCGACCCCGGCCGACATCCGCGATGCCTATGCCGCCGGCCGCGGCAGCTTTCGCATGCGCGCGCGCTGGCGCATCGAGGAACTCGCGCGCGGCCAGTGGCGCGTCATCGTCTACGAATTGCCGCACGGCGTTTCGGTGGCCCAGGTGCTGTCGGAGATCGAGGGCCTGACCAACCCGCAACCGCGCGCCGGCAAGAAGGACGTCAGCCAGGAACAGAAGAACCTCAAGGCCCTGGTGCTCGGCGTGCTCGACAGCGTGCGCGACGAGTCCAGCGACCAGCAAATGGTGCGCATCATGCTCGAACCCAAGAGCTCGCGCATCGCGCAGGACGAGTTCATGGCCGTGCTGCTGGCGCATACCAGCCTCGAATCCAGCGTCTCGGTGAACCTGACCATGGTCGGCCGCGATGGCCGGCCGCAGCAGAAGAACCTACTGACCATCCTCCACGAATGGATCGCCTTCCGCTTCGCCACGGTCGAGCGCCGCACCCGCCACCGCCTGGCCGAGGTGCTGCGCCGCGTGCATATCCTCGAAGGGCGCATGACGGTCTTCCTCAAGATCGAGGAAGTGATCCGCTGCATCCGCGAATCCGACGAACCCAAACCCGACCTGATCGCGCGCTTCGGCCTCACCGAAATCCAGGCCGAGGACATCCTCGAAATCCGCCTGCGCCAATTGGCGCGCCTCGAAGGCATCCGCATCGAAAAGGAACTCGGCGAACTGCGTACCGAGCACGGCCAGCTCAACAAGCTGCTCGACTCGCGCCAGGAAATGACCAGGCTGATCCAGAAGGAAATCAATGATGACGCCAAGCGCTTCGGCGACGAGCGCCGTACCCTGCTGGAAGCCGTGACGCCGATCTCGCAAGGCGAGATCGCCGCACCCGACGAGCCGGTCACCGTGATCATCTCCAAGAACGGCTGGGTACGCTCGCGCCAGGGCCATGGCCTCGATGCGTCCGGCATCACCTACAAGACCGGCGACTTCCCCTGGCTGGTGCTGGAGACGCGCACGATCTGGCCGCTGATCGTGATCGACAGCAACGGCCGCAGCTACAGCGTCAGGGTTTCCGAACTGCCCGGCGGCCGCGGCGACGGCGCGCCGCTCAACACCATGATCGACTTCCAGGAAGGCGGCAAACTCGCGCAAGTGCTGACCGCCGCGGCGGAGAGCAAATATCTGGTGGCCGGTTCAGGCGGCTACGGCTTCGTCGCCAGCGTGGCCGACATGGTCGCGCGCAACAAGGCCGGCAAGGCCTTCCTGACTCTCGACAAGGCCGAGAAGCCGCTGGCGCCGGCACCCGTGCTCGGCGACAGCGTCGCCGTGCTGACCCAGGGCGGCCGGCTGCTGCTGTTCCCGCTGGCCGAACTCAAGGAAATGGCCAAGGGCAAGGGGCTGATGCTGATCGACTTGACCAAGAACGACGAACTCGTCGGCGTCGCCGTGAGCGGGGGCGAGACGCTGTTGATCGGCGGCACCGGACGCGCCGGAAAGATGGTCCAGCAGCCTCTCGATCTGCGCGCCCAGGCTGCGTTCCGCGGCGCCCGCGCCCGGCGCGGGCAGGAAATTCCATTCAAACTAAAAGCCGCGAGCCTGAACTTGACATCCAGTCATTGATGCTAGAATCTTCAAGAAATAGGCCTAGTGTTATCCGCTCGTTGCATTTCCGGATGGCTGCCGCCCACGGAGAAAAACAATGCTCTTCATCCTCTACTACATCATCGCCATCGTCGTGCTGGTCATGCATTTCACCGGAATGCTGGCGCGCTACAACATGGAATGGCTGATCCTGGTACTTGCCGTGACCGTGTTTCCGGCGGTCATCTACTTGTAGCGCCCGGTCCGCCGCAGCACCCGCGCCAGTTCCCTGGAATCGGCCGCGGGTCTTGCTCTAGCAGTGGCGGACTATGATGTTCTTTACCTGATCCAAGGCCGCGTCGACCACCTCGACCCTCTGCGGCAAATTCTCGATACCTTCCAGTTCCACCGGCCGCGCCGGATCGCGGCCGAGCGCCTCCTGTATCGTCTCGGCAAACTTCACCGGCTGGGCCGTTTCCAGCACGATCATCGGCACACCGGCGACCCGCTGCTCCCGTGCCACCTTGACGCCGTCCGCCGTGTGCGTGTCGATCATCTGCCCGTAACGCTGCCAGACATCGCGTATCGTCGCCAATCGATCCGCATGTGAGCTGCTGCCGGAAACGATGCCATAGCCCGGCAGGCGCGCGGCGAAGGGGCCGCCGGCGAGACTGAAACTGCCGCCGGCATCGACCTCGCGCCATAACTTGCGCACCATCGCCGCATCGCGGCCGACCAGATCGAAAATGAAGCGCTCGAAATTCGAGGCCTTGGAAATGTCCATCGATGGACTCGATGTCACATGGGTTTCCGCCGTGGCGCGCGGCCGATACACGCCGCTCTTGAAGAACTCGTCGAGCACGTCGTTCTCGTTGGTGGCCAGCACCAGGCGCGCGATGGGCAGGCCCATCATGCGCGCAATGTGGCCGGCGCAAATGTTGCCGAAATTGCCCGAGGGCACGCAGAACGCCACCTGCTCACTGTTTGACCGGGTCGCCTCGAAATAGCCCTTGAAGTAATACACGACCTGGGCCGCGACGCGCGCCCAGTTGATCGAATTCACCGCGCCGATCTTGTATTTCGCCTTGAACCCGGCATCGTTCGACACGGCCTTGACGATGTCCTGGGCGTCGTCGAACATGCCGCGTACGGCGATGTTGAAAATGTTCGCGTCCTGCAGCGAATACATCTGCGCGCGCTGGAAGGCGCTCATCCGTCCTTCGGGCGAAAGCATGAACACCTTGACGCCGTGCTTGCCGCGCATCGCGTATTCCGCCGCCGAGCCGGTATCGCCCGAAGTCGCGCCGAGGATGTTGATGGTTTCATTGCGCCGGTCGAGCACGTACTCGAACAGGTTGCCGAGCAACTGCATGGCCATGTCCTTGAAGGCCAGCGTCGGCCCGTTGGACAGTTCCAGCAAGTGGAAATCGGGCTCCAGCGAGGTCAGCGGCACGATGTCCTGCGCCTTGGCCGAATCTCGGCTCCAGCGATAGGTCTGCGCCGTATAGGTCTTGTCGCAAATCGCCTTGAGGTCCGCGGCCGGGATGTCGGTGATGAACAGGCCGAGGACGCGGAACGCCAGCTCGGCATAGGACAGCCCGCGCCATTCATCGAGTTGTCCGGCCACCTGGGGATAGGCTTCAGGCAAGTAAAGCCCGCCGTCGGGCGCCAGGCCGCCGAGCAGGATGTCGCAGAATTCTTGCGGCTCTGCGCCGCCGCGGGTGGAGATGTATTTCATGTCGGAAGGAGAATGGTCAGTGGAACTGGATCGAAATTGGTGATCGGAATGTTATCGGGAACAAGCAAAAGTTGACGCTGGCGGGACGGCGATGCACGTCGTGTATCAATCCAGGTACGTCACACACTGCTTGCTGTTACGAATGCGCGAATTCAATTCGAGCCTGGCCGCTTTGATTGGCTCCTTTGATTCATTATGTTCTTCCAGCAGCGTTGGGACAGGCCACAAACTTCCAAATTCATTGCACCATCGCAACGGCCCAATTTATCGTCCGGCTGACTGCCTGCAATGTCCATTCGCGGTCGAGCACAGGTTCGCTCTCGTAATCCATCTCGTCATAGCGCAATGCGACGCCGAACGGAGTCAGGCGGCCCAGTTCGTCCGTGTCTGGCGGCATATCCAGTTTCTGGCGCCGCAAAAGCTCCAACAGCATGGCCAGATTGTGGGTGCGTGGATACTCGACACCCTGCCGCGCCAGCACGGCCTTCAGCGCTTTCTCTATCGCCTGTTGCGCGTGAAATCCCAAGATCCAGTCGGGAGCGGCGGCATCCACGGCCAATGTTTTCAGGACATATCCGTCGTCGCGCGCCTTGCCGAGCAAGGCACGGGCGAAATCAATGGGCGAGTTCATATTCCCGACCATCCCGCTTTGCCCGCCAGGCAAGCGTATTCGGAATCTCGCATTGACGCTCGTATTGCTCGCGGCTGATCACCACCACATCGGCAGGTATCAGGTGGCGTCCCAGCAGATTTGACAAGCGCACCATCTCATCCGCCCGGCTGCTGACCTCCGGCTCGACTACCAGCAAGTCGATATCACTGCCACTGTCCGCATCGCCCCTCGCCTGCGACCCGAACACGATCACGCGTGTGCCTGCCGGCACCGCAGGCATAAGGTGCAACAAGGTCAAATCGATCAATGTAGTGGTGCCGGCCATAATGAAGATTATCCCAGTTCTTCCATGCGCAGACGGATCACTTTCTTCTTCACCACTGGCAGCGCTTCGATTTTCGCAATCGCCGCATCGATGTTCTTCTCGCGCGTGATGTGGGTCAGCATGATGATGTCGGTCTGCGATTCGCCCTCGCCCGGCTCGCGCTGGATCATGGCGGCGGTGGAAATCTGCTGGTCGGCCAGGATGCGCGTGATGTCGGCCAGCACACCGGGCTTGTCCTCCACACGCAGGCGCAGGTAATAGCTGGTTTCGACCTCGGACATGGGCAGGATCGGCGTGTCTTCCATCGCATCGGGCTGAAAGGCCAGGTGCGGCACGCGATGCTCGGGGTCCGAGGTATGCAGGCGGGTAACATCGACCAGGTCGGCGATCACGGCCGATGCCGTCGGTTCGGCGCCGGCGCCCTTGCCGTAATACAGCGTGGCGCCGACCGCGTCGCCCTGGACCAGGACGGCATTCATCGCGCCTTCGACGTTGGCGATCAGGCGCTTGCTCGGAATCAGCGTCGGGTGCACGCGCAGTTCGACGCCCGCCTTCCCGTCCATCTGGCGGCGGCGCGTGATGCCCAGCAGCTTGATGCGATAGCCCAGCTGCTCGGCGTATTTGATGTCATCGGCATCGAGGCCGCTGATGCCCTCGATGTACGCCTTGTCGAACTGCATCGGGATGCCGAAGGCCAGCGCCGAAAGGATAGTGATCTTGTGCGCGGCGTCGACGCCCTCGATGTCGAAGGTCGGGTCGGCCTCGGCATAGCCCAGGCGCTGCGCTTCCTTCAGCACGGCGTCGAAGGGCAGGCCCTTGTCGCGCATCTCGGACAGGATGAAGTTGGTGGTGCCGTTGATGATGCCGGCGATCCACTGGATGCGGTTGGCGGTGAGGCCTTCGCGCAGCGCCTTGATGATCGGGATGCCGCCCGCCACCGCTGCCTCGAAGGCCACCATGACGCCCTTCGCGTGCGCGGCGGCGAAGATTTCGTTGCCATGTACCGCCAGCAGCGCCTTGTTGGCCGTCACCACGTGCTTGCCGTTGGCGATGGCGGCGAGCACCAGGTCCTTGGCGATGCCATAGCCGCCGATCAGTTCGATGACAATGTCGATCTCGGGATCGGTGACCACCGAGAAAGCGTCGTCGGTCACTTGCGCGCGGCCGGCGGTGACTTGCCGTGCCAGTTCCAGGTTCTTGTCCGCCACCTTGGTGATGCGGATCGGACGCCCGGCGCGGCGCGTGATCTCCGCTTCGTTGCGTGCCAGGACGGTAAAGGTTCCGCCACCGACGGTGCCGATGCCGAGCAGTCCTACGTTGATTGGTTTCATTAGAGTGTTTTCCTGAAGCAGAAACTGGGAATGACGAAGCCTTCGCGAAAATAAAAGCGATGGGCGGCGCTGCGCTGGGTGCCGGAATCCAGCGTCAACACGTCGCAGCCGAGGGCGCGGGCACGGGCCTCCAACTGCGCCACGAGGAATTTGCCGACGCCCTGCGAACGGTGAGCGGCATCGGTGACCAGATCGTCGATATACAGCCGGCGGCCCTCGTAGGTATTTTCGACCAGGCGCCAGACGGCGACGCCGCGCACCGCCTCGCCTTGCGCCGCCAGGCTCATGCGCGCGCCATTGGCGAAGACCGCCGCCAGGCGTCCGGCATAGTCCGCCGGCAGGCGCTCGCGCAACTGGCGATGCACCGGCTCGGCCCGTGCCAGCCATTCGGGCGCCAGGATTTCGCCGCCTTCGCCGGTGACCTCGACCAGCGCCAGCCCCGCCGCCGATCCGGCAGCCAACTCAGCCGGCATAGCGCTTGCGGTAGCCGTCGAGGAAGCGTGCGATGCGGCCGATGGCCTCGCGCAGATCGTCCTCGTGCGGCAGGAAGACCAGGCGGAAGTGATCGGGATGCGGCCAGTTGAAGCCGGTGCCCTGCACCAGCAGGACCTTTTCCGCCTGCAGCAGCTCGGCGATGAACTCCTGGTCGTCGGTGATCGGGTAGAGCTTCGGATCGAGGCGCGGGAACATGTATAGCGTCGCCTTGGGTTTGACGCAGCTGACGCCGGGAATCGCATTGATCAGTTCGTGGGCCACATCGCGCTGCTTGCACAGGCGGCCGCCCGGCGCCACCAGGTCGTCGATGCTCTGGTAGCCACCCAATGCGGTCTGGATGCCCCACTGGCCCGGCACATTGGCGCACAGGCGCATCGAGGCCAGCATGTCGAGGCCTTCGATGTAGTCGCGTGCATGCTTCTTTTCGCCCGAGACGATCATCCAGCCCGAGCGATAGCCGCAGGAACGGTAGTTCTTCGACAAGCCGTTGAAGGTAATGGTCAGCACGTCCTCCGACAAGGCGGCGACCGAGGTGTGGGTCACGCCGTCGTAGAGCACCTTGTCGTAGACCTCGTCGGCATAGATGATCAGGTCGTTCTGCCGGGCGATCTCGACTATCTCCTTCAGCACCTCATCCGGGTACACCGCCCCGGTCGGATTGTTGGGGTTGATGATGACGATCGCCCGCGTGTTGGGCGTGATCTTGGCGCGGATGTCGGCCAGGTCGGGCAGCCAGCCGGCGCCCTCGTCGCACAGATAGTGGCGTGGCGTTCCGCCGGAAAGGCTCACTGCGGCGGTCCATAGCGGATAGTCGGGAGCGGGCAGCAGGACTTCATCGCCGGTATCGAGCAGGGCATTCATGGCCATGACGATAAGCTCGGAAACCCCGTTGCCGATGTAGATGTCCTCGATCGTGACGCCCTTGATGTGCTTCTGCTGGGTGTAGTGCATCACCGCCTTGCGCGCCGAGAATATGCCCTTGGAATCGACGTAGCCGGCGGCGTTGGGCAGGTTGCGGATCATGTCCTGCTGGATTTCTTCGGGCGAATCGAAGCCGAACGCGGCGAGATTGCCGATGTTCAGCTTGATGATCTTGTGGCCTTCCTCCTCCATCTGCTTGGCGCGGGCCAGCACGGGGCCGCGAATGTCATAGCAGACGTTGTTGAGTTTGGCGGATTTATTCACGGGCTGCATGAGCAACCATCCTTTCGAGGGGGCGATGAAAGCGGCGCTAACGTTGTTTCAGCGAAGGCTAATGTACGCGCAAGCAGACGTTATGCCGGAACTAAAATGTATAATGTTACCGAAGCCCATGCTGCACCGCAAATCCAGATTTGATGCGGCTTTCAGCCTGCCCGTCCCTGCCCGCCCGCCTTGTGGTCTTTTGCCAACCCAGCTGTCAAAATCGCCGTCCCGAATGAAGCTGCATTCCCCTGTCACCGCCGGCCTGCTTGCGATCACCGCCTACGATGCCGAGCACATCGCCGTGAATGGCCGCCGCCTGACAAGAAGCTTCCTGCTGACGCCGCAGCGCCTGATCGAGGACTGGCCGCCGGCGTCCTTCGACAGCCTGACCGAATCCGACCTGCAAGCCGTAGCCGAGCTCGACTGCCCGATCGTGCTGCTCGGCACCGGGCCGCGCCAGCGTTTCCCCGCCCCGGTCCTGCTGCGCTCGCTGATCGAGCGGCGCATGGGCGTCGAAGTGATGGACAGCCATGCCGCTTGCCGCACCTACAATATCCTGATGGCCGAAGGACGTGATGTCGCCGCGGCACTGATCATCGAATGCGCGAGCTAGCTCAACTGCGCGAACTGCGGCGCGGGCCGCTGCTGGCGCTGCTGCTGGCTTTCGTGCTGGTCTGGTTCGGCACGCTGGAGCACCGCCGCCTGATCAATCCCGACGAAGGCCGTTATTCCGAGATTCCGCGCGAGATGGTGGCCAGCGGCGACTGGCTGACGCCGCGCCTCAACGGCATCAAGTATTTCGAGAAGCCGGCGCTGCAGTACTGGGCCACGGCGACAGCCTTCACGATATTTGGCGAGCACCACTGGACCGCGCGCCTGTGGCCGGCGCTGACCGGATTCCTCGGCGTGCTGTTTACCGCCTTCGCCACGGCGCGGCTGTTCGGCCTCCAGGCCGGTCTGATCGCCGGGGCGGTGCTGGCCGGCAGCGTGCTGTGGAATGTCATCGGTCATGTCAATACGCTGGACATGGGCGTCAGCTTCTTCCTCGCCGCCGCGGTGTTCGCGCTGTGCCTGGGACAGCGCGACGAGTCGGATTTGCGCGGCGATTCGCGTGAAAGTCGGCGCTGGCAGGACGCCGCCTGGGTCCTGCTGGCGCTGGCGGTGCTCTCCAAGGGCCTGATCGGGCTGGTACTGCCGGCCGCCACCGTGGTGGTCTACAGCCTGTGGCAGCGGGACTGGGGCTTCATCCGGCGCATTCGCCCGCTGCGCGGCCTGCTGATCCTGCTGGCGATCACCGCGCCCTGGTTCATCGCGGTGTCATGGGCCAATCCCGAGTTCGCCCACTTCTTCTTCATCCACGAGCATTTCCAGCGTTTCCTGACCAAGGCCCACGGCCGCTATCAGCCGATCTGGTATTTCATCCCGATCCTGCTGGTCGGCATGCTGCCGTGGCTGGGCAGCCTGGCGCAGGGACTGGCTGCGGGCAGCCGGCGCGAAGCGGGCCGCCGGTTCCAGCCGCGCCGCTTCCTGCTGGTGTGGGCGGTGCTGGTGTTTGTCTTCTTCTCGGTCTCCAGCTCCAAGCTGGCGTCCTACATCCTGCCGATCTTTCCGGCACTCGCCGCCCTGATCGGCGTGCATCTTGCCGGCTATGCCGCCTCGCGCCGCATCGAATGGCACGCCGTGCCGGCCATCATTGTCGGCGCGGCCTGCCTGTTCCTGGTGCCTTTCGTCACCCGCTTCGCCAGCGAGAAGGTGCCGGTGGCGCTCTACGAAGCCTATCAACCTTGGCTGTATGGGGGATCGGCGGCCCTGCTGCTCGGCGGCCTGCTGGCTTTCTGGCTGGGACGCCAGGGGCGTAGCGTGGGCGCCGTGTTCGCCCTGGCCTTCGGCGGCTTCGCCTTCGGCCAGGGCTTCCTGCTCGGTCACGACACGCTCGGCTCGGTGCACTCCGCCCACGACGTGGCCACGGCGATCCGCCCGCAGGTACAGCCCGACGCCCCCTTCTTCAGCGTAGACACCTACGACCAGACCCTGCAGTTCTATCTCAAGCGCACTACCACCATGGTGGCTTATCGCGACGAACTGGGCTTCGGCATTGCGCAGGAACCGCACAAGTTCATAGCCGACGTCGCCGGCTTCGAGCGCGCGTGGAACGCTGCACCTGTCGCCTGGGCCTTGATGACGCCGGGGATGTGGCAGGAAATGCAAAAGAAAGGGCTACCCATGATCGTCGTCATCCGCGACACCCGCCGTGTCATCGTGCGCAAGAGCCCACCCCCCAACCCCCGCCCCGAGGGCGGGGGTGACGATTGTTCCGCCGCGGGCGGCGCGTCGTCCGTGTCGAACAACGGCCCCGGCTTGGGGCGGCCCTGCACCGGAGCCAAGCCATGAACGCCGTCAGCTTTTCCCTGATCCTCGCCGGCGTGCTGCTCAACGCCGCCGCGCAACTGCTGCTGAAAGCCGGCACCAACGTGGTCGGGCATTTCGAGTTCCATGCCGACAACATCCTGCCGATCGGCCTCAAGCTGGCCTTCCAGCCCTACATCATGACCGGCATGGCCTGCTATGCGGTGAGCCTGGTGGTCTGGATCATGGCGCTGTCGCGCGTCCCCGTGTCGATCGCCTATCCGATGCTGTCGATCGGCTACGTAATCAATGCCTTCGTCGCCTGGCACTGGTTCGGCGAAGCGCTCGCGGCGCAGAAGCTGCTCGGCATCGGCTTCATCGTGGTCGGCGTGTTCCTGGTGGCAAGGTCGTGAGCCTGCCTTTTTTGCCGTTTACCCGGCCCTCGATCGACGAGGAAACCATCGCCGAAGTGGCCAAGGTTCTGCGCTCGGGCTGGATCACCAGTGGCCCCAAGGTGCAGGCCTTCGAGGCGGCGCTGTCCGACTATTGCGGCGGCCGCCCGGTGCGCGCCTTCAACTCGGGTACGGCCACCTTGGAAGTCGCGCTGCGCCTGGCAAGAGTTGGCGCTGGCGACACGGTGATCACCACCCCGCTGACCTGGGTCGCCACTGCCAACGTGATTCTCGAAGTCGGCGCCACGCCGGTGTTCGTCGATGTCGACCCGGTGACCCGCAACATCGATCTCGACTTGCTGGAAGCCGCCATCACGCCGCAGACCAAGGCCGTCATCCCGGTCGATCTGGCCGGGCTGCCGGTCGATCGCCAGCGGCTCCATGCCATCGCCGGCAAGCACAATCTCCGCGTGATCGAGGATGCCGCGCAGTCCTTCGGCGCCTCGTGGCAGGGCCAGCCCATTGGCGCGTCGTTCGGCAACGGCAGCGACTTCGTCTCCTTCAGCTTCCACGCCAACAAGAACCTGACCACCTCCGAGGGCGGCGCCCTGGTGCTGCCGGCCGACATCGACCCCGGCCTCTGCGAACGGCTGCGCCTGCAGGGCGTGCGGCGTTTCCCCGACGGCGGCATGGACGTCGATGTGCTGGGCGGCAAGTTCAACCTGACCGACATCGCCGCCACCATCGGGCTGGGCCAGATGAAGCACCTGGCCGCCTTCAGCGCCCGCCGCCGCGAGCTGGCGCGCCGCTATTTCGAGCTTCTCGACCCGGCCCTGGGCCTGCAACTGCCGCCGGCCGACTTCGGGAATTGCAACTGGCACATGTTCCAACCGCTGCTGCCGGCCGCCGTCGACCGCGGCCAGTTCATTGCGCGCATGAAGGAACTGGGCATCGGTGTCGGCGTGCACTATCCGGCCCTGCACCTGTTCAGCCTTTACCGGAAACTCGGCTTCAAGGACGGCGACTTTCCGCATGCCGAAGATATCGGGCGCCGCACCATCACCCTGCCGCTGTTTCCGGCCATGACCGATGCCGACGTGGATCGCGTCTGCGTCGCGGTCAAGCACATCCTGCCGCAATGCCACTGACGGAGACTCATCCCACATGACCGCCCTGCTGCGCCTTGTAATGCTGTTTTTCATGCTGCCCCTGGCAGCCTCGGCCGCCGAGTTGCGCGACTACGCTGCGGCTCAGGTTGCACCGCATACCTGGGTGATCCACGGCCCGCTGGCCGATCCCACGGTCGAGAACCAGGGCTTCATGAACAACCCGGCCTTCGTCGTGACCAAGGACGGCGTGGTGGTGATCGACCCGGGTTCCAGCGAGCAGGCCGGCCGCATGGTGCTGCGCCAGATCCGCAAGATCACCGCCAAGCCGGTCACCCACGTGCTCAACACCCATGTCCATGGCGACCACTGGCTCGGCAACCAGGCGATCCACGATGCCTATCCGCAGGCGCAGATCATGGCCCACCCGGAGATGATCCGCGCCGCCACGGGCGGCGCGGCCACCCGCTGGCTCGACATCATGGACCGGCTGACGCAGGGCTTCACGCGCGGCACCCGCGCCCTGATCCCGACCATCGCCGTCGTCGAAAGCCAGACCTTCAGCGCCGGCGGCATCGAGTTCCGCATCCACGCGCCGGAGAAAGCCCATTCCAGGACCGACATCATGATCGAGGTGGCCAGCGAGTCCCTGGTTTTCCTCGGCGACAATGTGTTGAACGGCCGCTTCGGCCAGATGGACGACGGCACTTTCCAGGGCAGCATCGCCGCCTGCGAGCGCGCCCTGGCGATCCCCGTCAAGGTCTTCGTCCCCGGCCACGGCAAGACCGGCGGCCGCGAAATCGTCGGCGCCTACCGCGGCTACCTGGCCGCGCTGCTGGGAACCGTCAAACGCGAATACGACGCCGGCAAGCAGGATTACGAAATGAAGAACACCGTGAAGGCAGCCGTAGCCGCCTATACCCGATGGGAAGGCTTCGACCAGCACTTCGGCCGCCACATCAGCGTCGCGGTGCTCGAACTGGACGCCATGTAGGCCGAGCGAACACCATGACCATCCCCGCAGTCTCCATCGTCATCCCGGTCTATAACGAGGAAGCCGGGCTCGGCCACTTGTTCGAGCGCCTCTATCCGGCCCTCGACACCCTCGGTGAGACCTATGAAGTCGTCTTCGTCAATGACGGCAGCCGCGACCGCTCGGCGGCGATCCTGCGCCAGCAGTTCGAGACGCGACCCGAGGTCACCCGCGTCATCCTGCTCGGCGCCAATGCCGGCCAGCACATGGCGATCATGGCCGGCTTCGAACATTGCCGCGGCGAGATCGTCCTCACCCTGGACGCCGACCTGCAGAACCCGCCCGAGGAGATCGGCAAGCTGATCGCGAAAATGCGCGAAGGCCACGACTATGTCGGCAGCATCCGCCGCAAGCGCCAGGACAGCCTGTTCCGCACCTGGGCCTCGAAAGCCATGAACCGCCTGCGCGAAAAGATCACCCGCATCAGGATCACCGACCAGGGCAACATGCTGCGCGCCTATTCGCGCGGCGTGGTGAATGCCATCAACAGTTGCAAGGAAGTCGCCACCTTCATCCCGGCCCTGGCCTACAGCTTCGCCCGCAACCCGGCCGAAGTCGTGGTCGAGCACGAGGAGCGCGCCGCCGGCGAATCCAAGTATTCGCTCTACAGCCTGATCCGCCTCAATTTCGACCTGATGACGGGCTTTTCGCTGGTCCCGCTGCAATGGTTTTCCATGCTCGGCATCGCGGTCTCGCTCGGCTCGGCCGCGCTGTTCGTGTTGCTGATCGTGCGCCGCCTGATCATCGGCCCGGAGGCGGAAGGCCTGTTCACCCTGTTCGCGCTGATGTTCTTCCTGATCGGCCTGGCCCTGTTCGGCATCGGCCTGCTCGGCGAATACATCGGCCGCATCTACCAGCAGGTACGCCACCGGCCGCGCTACCTGATCGAGGCGATCCTGGAAAGCGGCGACCAGACTCCCTCATGAGCAAGGCGATCGTATTTGCCTACCACAACGTGGGCGTGCGCTGCCTGTCCGTGCTACTGGCGCATGGCGTCGATGTGCTGCGCGTGGTCACGCACACGGATAATCCGGCCGAGACCATCTGGTTCGACAGCGTCGCCGAACTCGCCGCGCGCCACGGCATTCCGGTCATTACGCCGGAGGACCCGAACGATCCCGCGCTGGTCGCCGAACTGGCGTCGCTGCAGCCCGATTTCCTGTTCTCCTTCTACTATCGGCTGATGCTGAAAGCGCCGCTGCTGGCGCTGCCGAAATCCGGCGCATACAACATGCACGGCTCGCTGCTGCCCAGGTATCGCGGCCGCGTGCCGGTGAACTGGGCGATCATCCACGGCGAACGGGAAACCGGGGCCACTTTGCACCAGATGGTGGAAAAGCCCGACGCCGGCGGCATAGTCGCGCAGCAGGCGGTGCCCATCCTGCCCGACGACACGGCATTCGAGGTCTTCAACAAGGTCACGCTGGCCGCCGAAATGGCCCTGGATGGCGTACTGCCCGACCTCCTGGCCGGTCGTGCGGTCGCCAAGGCGCAGGACCTCGCTGCCGGCAGCTACTTCGGCGGGCGCCGTGCCGAGGACGGCCGCATCGACTGGACCCAGCCGGCCGCCGCGGTGCACAACCTGATCCGCGCCGTCGCGCCGCCTTATCCGGGCGCATTTTCGGATACCGCCCAGGGCCGCCTCCAGGTGCTGCGCTCGCTGCATCCGAGCGGCGAAAAAGGTCCCTACAGTGGCCGTCCGACCCTGTTCATACGCAATGGGCATCTATATGCCGAATGCGGTGACGGAGGGCTTTTGCGCCTGCTCGCGGTAGAATTGGCAGGTTCGCCGCTGGGCGCTTTTTCAGCGGACAACCAGATCAACGCAATTTTTGGAACCCCGACACTCTCCCTGTCATGAAAAAGATACTCATCCTCGGCGTCAACGGCTTCATCGGCCACCACCTTTCCCAGCGCATCATGGACACCACGGACTGGGAAGTTTATGGCATGGACATGAACTCAGAGCGCGTCACCGAGTTGATGCAGAACCCCCGCTTTCATTTCTTCGAAGGCGACATCATGATCAACAAGGAGTGGATCGAGTACCACGTCAAGAAATGCGACGTGATCCTGCCGCTGGTGGCCATCGCCACCCCGGCCACCTACGTCAAGGAACCGCTGCGCGTCTTCGAACTCGACTTCGAAGCCAACCTGCCCATCGTCCGCCAGGCGGTCAAGTACAAGAAGCGCGTGATTTTCCCGTCCACCTCCGAGGTCTATGGCATGAGCCAGGACCCGGAATTCGATCCGGAAAACTCCAACCTGGTGCTGGGTCCGATCAACAAGCCGCGCTGGATCTACTCCTGCGCCAAGCAGATGATGGACCGCGTGATCCACGCCTACGGCCAGCAGGAAGGCCTCGAATACACCCTGTTCCGCCCCTTCAACTGGATCGGCCCGGGCCTCGACTCGATCCATACGCCGAAGGAAGGCAGTTCGCGCGTGATCACCCAGTTCCTCGGCCACATCGTGCGCGGCGAGCCGATCAAGCTGGTCGACGGCGGCGCCCAGAAGCGCTCCTTCACCTATGTCTCGGACGGCATCGATGCGCTGATGAAGATCATCGAGAACAAGGACGGCGTTGCCAGCGGCAAGATTTACAACATCGGCAATCCGAAGAACAACTACTCGATCCGCGAACTTGCCACCCTGATGCTCGACCTTGCCAAACAGTACCCGGAATATGCAGCCAGCGTCGCCCAGGTGCAGGTGCTCGAAACTACCTCCGGCGAGTATTACGGCAAGGGCTACCAGGACACCCAGCACCGCGTACCGAAGATCAGCAACACCATGGCCGATCTGGACTGGGAACCCAAGGTCAGCTTCGAGTCCGCCCTACGCAGCATTTTCGAGGCCTATCGCAACGATGTGGCCGAAGCACGCAAGCTGATGGATTGAGCTTCCAGTATGGCCCCCCACGCTCGCATAACGCTCGCTGCCCCCCACGGGGGGGCGCCTGCCCTCTAGGGACGGCCCGTCGAGGGCAGGATGAAGCTCGCACTGAAAATCGATGTCGACACCTGGCGCGGCACCCAGCAAGGGGTGCCGCGACTGGTGCAGATCCTGCGTCGCCAGCGCGCCGATGCGAGCTTCCTGTTCTCGCTCGGCCCCGATCACACCGGCCGCGCCATCAAACGCGCGTTTCGCCCTGGCTTCATGAAGAAGGTCCAGCGCACTTCGGTGATTTCCCATTACGGTGTCAAGACCCTGATGTACGGCACGCTGCTGCCGGGCCCCGACATCGGCCGCCACGGCGCCGACATCATGCGCGCCACGCGCGACGCCGGCTTCGAAACGGCGATCCACTGCTGGGATCACGTCAAATGGCAGGATGGCGTGGAAAAGGCCGGATCCGCCTGGACCGAAGCCGAAATGCGGCGGGCGCACCAGCGCTATGCCGAGATATTCGGCAGCGAAGCCCCCGGCCACGGTGCCGCCGGCTGGCAGATGAACGCGCACGCGCTGCGCCTGACCCAGCGCCTGGGCTACCGCTGGGCCTCCGACTGCCGTGGCACGCATCCCTTCGTCCCGGTGTGGAACGGCGAGATCGTCGCCTGCCCGCAATTGCCGACGACGCTGCCGACGCTGGACGAGCTGGTCGGCACTGACGACCTCACGCCGGACAACGTACACCTGTCCCTGTTGCGCCTCACGGCGCAAAACGTCAAGGATCACGTATTCACGCTGCACGCCGAACTGGAAGGACTCAAGTTCGGCGACACCCTGGAACGCCTGCTGACAGGCTGGCGCGAACAGGGCTACGAACTGGTATCGCTGGGCAAGATGCGCGACGCGCTCGACCCGGCGCTGCTGCCTCGCCACGAAATGGTCCGCGGTGAAATCCCGGGCCGCGCCGGCAAGCTGATGCTGCAGGGCGAGGAATTTCTGTCAACATGGAAGGAAGCTGCATGACCGAAACTTTCAAATCCAATCCCCCCGCCCCCTCTGCGGTCGGGCTGCGTGTTCCCGATTTCACGGTGCCCGCGACCGGCGGCGAATTCACCCTGTCCGCGTTTCAGGGCAAGCCGCTGGTGCTGTACTTTTATCCCAAGGACAATACGCCGGGCTGCACCACACAGGCGCAGCAGTTTCGCGATTTGCACGACGAGTTCGTCAAGGCCGGCTGTGTCGTGGTCGGCGTCTCGCGCGATGCACTGAAGTCGCACGAAAGCTTCAAGGCCAAGCTGGGGCTGCCCTTCGAACTGATTTCCGACATCGAAGGCGTGCTCTGCCGCATGTTCGACGTGGTCAAGAACAAGATGCTCTACGGCAAGAAGGTACTCGGCATCGAGCGCAGCACCTTCCTCATCGACGCCAACGGCTGCCTGCGCCAGGAATGGCGCGCGACCAAGGCCGACGGCAACGCCGCCACTGTCCTCGAGGCCGTGCGCAAGCTGTAATCGGGAACAGCGCCCGGTTTCGGGCCGTTCCCTCGCTCTTTCCCAACAGGGCGGCTGGCTATCTTGAGCTGGCCCCCTCCCCTGCCCCGAGGCTTTCATGAACGCCAAGCGCGCCAAGACTCCAACGACCCCTGCCACCAAGCTGTTCGTGCTCGACACCAATGTGCTGATGCACGACCCCTTGAGCCTGTTTCGCTTCGAGGAGCACGACATCTACGTGCCGATGATGACCCTGGAGGAACTCGACGCCAACAAGAAGGGCATGTCGGAAGTCGCGCGCAATGCGCGCCAGGCCAGCCGTCTGATGGACGAGATCGTCACTGGCGCCGAGCACCACATGGCTCACGGCATCGACCTCAGCGGTCCCTCGCGGAAACTGGCGACCGGCCACCTGTTTTTCCAGACCGAAGCCATCAACGGCATCCTGCCGATTTCGCTGCCGACCGCCAAGGCCGACAACCAGATCATCGGCGTGGTCATGCATCTGGGCCAGAAGTTTCCCAAGCGTCCGGTCATCCTGGTCTCCAAGGACATCAACATGCGCATCAAGGCCCGCGCGCTGGGCCTCGAAGCGCAGGATTACTTCAACGACAAGGTGCTGGAGGATACCGATCTCCTCTACACCGGCACCCGCGAACTGCCCGCGAATTTCTGGGACAGTCACGGCAAGGGGCTCGAATCATGGAAGAAGGACAGCCGCACCTATTACCGCATCAAGGGACCGCTGTGCCCGGAGATGCTGGTCAATGAGTTCGTCTGGCAGGAAGGCCCGCAACCCCTGCAGGCCTGGGTAAGAGTTGGCGCTGGCAAGACGGCGGAACTCGAAACCCTGATCGACTACAGCCACGCCAAGAACGCAGTCTGGGGCATCACCGCGCGCAACCGCGAACAGAACTTCGCGCTCAACCTGCTGATGAATCCGGACATCGATTTCGTCACCCTGCTGGGTCAGGCCGGCACCGGCAAGACCCTGCTGACGCTAGCCGCAGCGCTGACGCAGACGCTGGAGACCAAGCTCTTCGCCGAAATCATCATCACCCGCGTCACGATTCCGGTCGGCGAGGACATCGGCTTCCTGCCGGGCACGGAAGAAGAAAAAATGACGCCGTGGATGGGCGCGCTGGAAGACAACCTCGACGTGCTCAACAAGCCGGCCGAGGCGCCCGCCGGACCGGGCGGCAGTGCCGGCACCTACGGCGGCGACTGGGGACGTGCCGCGACCATGGACCTGATCCGCAGCCGGATCAAGATCAAGTCGCTCAACTTCATGCGCGGCCGCACCTTCATGAACAAGTTCCTGATCATCGACGAAGCGCAGAACCTGACGCCGAAGCAGATGAAAACCCTGATCACCCGCGCCGGCCCCGGCACCAAGGTGGTCTGCCTGGGCAACATCGCCCAGATCGACACGCCCTACCTGACCGAGGGCAGTTCAGGCCTCACCTACGTGGTGGATCGCTTCAAGGGCTGGGCGCATTCCGGCCACGTCACGCTGCAGCGCGGCGAACGCTCGCGCCTGGCCGATCACGCGGCGGAAGTGCTGTAGGACTCTACGAACTCAGTTCCTGTACGCGGCGGACCCCGAAGCAAATTTTAATTCCGGCCGGCGCTTCGCGCCTTAACTTGCGTTCCGCATTTAGCCTGCACTGAAATTTATTTAATCTGCTGAATAAGCCGTCGCAAAAAATGGCGACGAACTGAAAATGAGACGGAATTGTGACGGAAATGCCATTTTCATTGGATAGTTGGCCTTTTCCGACCCAGGATGCAGGGGATTTCCTCTCATCCCGCTCATGTCGGACGCACCTCTCCCGTCAGAGGGCGTTCCCATTTACTGACGTTGAGCACGGCCAGCATCGCGAAGGTGCTGTTGGCATTCTGCGCCAAACCGCGAAAACGCGCTTTGGAAAAGCCCCAGAGACGTTTCACGGTAAGGAATGGCTGCTCGACCTTGGACCGAGCCATTGTCCGGCCAAGGCTGCGTAACGTGGGATGCGACAAGCTCCGGGAGCTTCGGCCGCCCATGATCACGATTGAGCCAGAGGACGTGCACCTCTGGGCGATATTCGATCACGAGCGGATCGCCGACAGCCTCGTCGACCACTACCGCTGCGCCATCCTGAATGACGAAGAGCGTCGCAGGGAAGTCGGCTATCTTGCAGCCTCGGCGCGCCGCCAGTACGTGATCGCCCGGGCGCTACTGCGCACCGCCGTCGCGCAATGTGCCGGACTCGATCCGACCGAACTGGTTTTTAGCGCTTCCGCGTCCGGCAAGCCCGCTCTGGCGGGCCAGCATGCCAATGCCGGATTGATCGAGTTCAGCATCTCCCACACGGCAGGAGCGATCGTCCTCGGCGTCGCCCAAAACCGCAGGATCGGCGTAGATGTGGAACGGGTGAAGACGCGGTGCTTCAGTGCGCAATCACTGGGCCGCTTCTTTGACGAAGACGAATGCACGGCTATCATGGCGGAGCCACACAGCATGCGCCCGGCCGTGTTCTGCAGGTACTGGACCCTGAAGGAAGCCTATGTGAAGGCGGTCGGCGCAACCCTGCCGACCGCGCTGCGCAGCGTGCGTTTTGCTCTCTACGAAGGGCGCATAGCGGCGGTTTTTCCGCCGGCCCTCTCGCCCGGACCACGATGGCATTTTCGGCTGTACCAGCCGACCAGCGACCATCTGCTGTCTCTCTGTGTGGAAGCGCCGGACGGTCGCGACATGCGTTGCATTCCGCATCAGGAAATGTCGCCCGTCGCCGAAAACGGCGCCGACTGGCCGATGCTGCTCGACTCACAATGAGCGACCGCCGCGAGGCGGCAATCCGCCGAGTTTTCTTCAGTCAATATTGATCGTGGGGTAGGAGTCACGGACTCAGGAAGACTGATTCAGAAATATCTGAGTCCTTGACTTGATGGCTTCCTCGCATTTTTCCTGAATCAACGGCATAAACATCCTCTGCGGTTTCACTCACCAGGCGACACCGTTCATGACCGACTTCATCATCAAGCGGTTGCCCTACTATTTCAGCAGCTAGGCTGACCTGTCCTTGGTGGGGCAATACCTCAAGACCGACCTAGAACTTCTTTGTCTGGGCAACAACGCTTCTGAAGCGGTCGAAGCCTTTCGGGGTGATGCCTTTGTCAAGCGCGCCCCAGCCCTGTGCGCTTTGCATGCTTTTGCTGGATGAGCCAATGTTCCACTGCTTCAAATGAGTGATCTCGAAGTTCAGGGCGTGGTTTTTGTTTTACTCAAAAGGCGTTCTACTGGCAGAAAATGCTGACGACGGTAGGATGCCCTTGTTCTCCAGCCAGGCCTCCAGCAGTGCGGCGGCCCGGCCAGCGTCCAGCGCGACGGTGTCGATCGCGATTTCCGGCGACTCCGGCGCCTCATAGCGGGAGCCGATGCCGGTAAAGTTGGGGATATATCCGTTCCTCGCCCTGCGGTAAAGCCCCTTCGGGTCCCGCTGTTCGGCCACGCCCAGGGGCGTGTCGATAAATACCTCGGTAAATTCGCCCGCTTCGAAAAGCCCGCGCGCCAGCGCGCGCTCGGCGCGGAACGGCGAGATGAAGGCGGTAATTACGATCAAACCAGCATCCACCATCAGCTTCGCGATCTCGGCCACGCGCCGCATGTTCTCGACCCGGTCGGCATCGCTGAAGCCGAGGTCTCTGTTGATACCGTGGCGCACGTTATCGCCGTCCAGCAAGTAGGTATGGCATCCGCGCGCGTGCAGCCGCCGCTCCAGCAGGTTGGCGATAGTCGACTTGCCGGCGCCGGACAGTCCGGTCAGCCAGAGCACGCCGGGCTTTTGCAGCTTTATGCGGGCGCGCAACAGCTTGTCGATGTCCATCCGGTGGATGTGCACATTGGCGGCTACCACGTCAATGCCATGACTGTCGTGAGCGCCGGACTCGCGAGCGGGTGCGCTGCTGTTCGGAATGCTGATGGTTTGGGCGGGTATGTACATGGTCTCGGTTGGGCAGGAACCTTACCGCTTGCTCCAGATGTCTTCGGCAAGCTGCTGGTTCAGGCGGCGAGCGTGGGCAAGATATATCGCGCCCTTCAGCGGCTGCGCCGCACTCGTCAGCACCGCCAGCCAAGCGTAGACGAGGGCCTTGCTGTGACCGTCGAGCTGTTCGAAGTCCGGGCGCGTGAGCAGGCTTTCCAAGTTTGCCTGCGCCGCTGCCCGGCGCTTGAACAGCTTCGGCACCGAGGCATTGGTAATACCGCTGACCAGAAGGACTTCAACCGCGACGGGGTCGGGCACGCGCGGCGCAGAAGCCGCCAGCATGGCCACCGCCCGGTCGAGCAGGCTGAAGCCCTTGTCGATGTAAGCTAGTCTCTTCCAGGGTGTGGTCGCCTTCGCGCCCTGTATCGTGCGCACGCTACCCATGTATGCGATGGCCAGCGGCGAGCCGGAGTTGTCGGCGAGATAGTCCTCGACGATGGCCACGGCAACATCGGGGCTGGACTTGCCGTCCCGCAGCCCGTTGAATGCGCTGCGTACATCGGCCAAGCTGGCGGCGGCAGCCGTGCCCAACACGAGCGACAGAGCGGCGGCCGTCAGAGTCTGCAGCATGTGGCGCGCCGGACTGGTGCGGAGGCGCAGAACGTTCATATCATCGCCACGGTGATCTCAGCCGTCGCCACCACCGTCTTGCCGACGGTGGCGTGGGCGAAGATCTTTATCAGCTTGCCGAGCCGCTTGATCAGGCGCGCCTTGATCACCAGTTGGTCGCCCGGCACCACCGGCTTTTCAATTTTCAGGTTCATGCCGATCAGGAAGGCTTTGCCGCCCATCGATTCAGCACCTTCGGCGCCGGGTTCGCCGATGAACGCCGCAGCCTGGGCCATGGCTTCGCCGATCAGCACGCCGGGCACGATAGGCTCGGCGGGAAAATGGCCCTGGAAGTAGGGTTCGTTGATGGTGATGTTCTTCAGCGCGACCACTTCATTCCGGTTGCGCTCCAGGACGCGGTCTATCATCAGGAACGGATAGCGGTGCGGTAGTCTCTTCCTGATTTCGGAGATGCCAAGCGCGGTGTTTTCCATGGTTTTTATACAGGTTAATAGAAAGGATGGAACCAGTTGGTCACTCGACGGCGCAGGCATCGGCCGGCTCGGGCCGGATGCTGCGCGACGTGCTCTGGGCGGCCTGCACCGAAGCCGGCATAGACAGGCGCGCGCGGGTAAGTATCGATGACAGAAATATCTCCGTTACTAGGGCCTGTTCTCAATCATGCGGACAGTGCTATGCCATATGCAACTGAGGTCGAATAAAT
>NZ_JASJPC010000038.1:0-6994 GCF_031426875.1 Sulfuritalea sp. | reverse complement strand
AGATCGCCGGCGCCCTCGGGGCCGCGCTGTTCGGCTACACGCTGATGTCGAAGAAAGCCGCAGCCTGATAGCCTGCCTGCGGCAGCCGGTACTTTGCCGGCTGCCAGCGGGACCTGACCAGAAGGAAATATTATGAACCCCCACGCTCACATTCGTTCGCTGCCCCCCAAGGGGGCGCATGCCTCCCTCGGGGCGGCCCTGCGGGAGGCAAAGACATGATCGCCAATTACGGTTACAAGGATGGCTCCGGTGAGTACTACATCAGCATCGACACCGACAAGTGCATCGGCTGCACCGCCGCACGTGCCTGTCTGACCGCGTGTCCGAAGCAGATGTTCGAAATCATCACCGACGACTACGACGACGAGGTGGCCTGGATCAAGAAGCCCAACTGCCGCACCCTGTCCTACGACTGCGCCGATTGCAAGCCTTCGGGCGGCTACAGCAGCCTGCCCTGCATCACGGCCTGCACGCCGGGTGCGATCAAGCATTCGTGGTGAGCGAGGTGATTCCCATGGCTGAACCAACACGGCGTGTGATTCCCATCGCGCAGTCCAAGGCGGTCAACCCCGAGGACGCATTGCTCAGGGACGGCTGGGTGCGCCAGACCATCATCGGCGAGCCGCGCCTGTCCGAGATCGTGCAGAACTACAAAGCCATGGGCTTCGAGGTCCATGTCGAGGAGTTCAAGACCGAGGGCGAAAGCGGCTGCAACACCTGTTTCGATGCGGGTCAGGGAATGGGCTTCATGTATGGCACGGTCTATGTTCGCAAGCGTAGCGAACCGGCCGGCGAAGACGAATTGTTCTAAGAATTGACGGCGCCAGTGGCGCTGCCGACACCACAAGGAGGAAAGAAATGGCTGATCAGAAACGAATCATGCGCGTGTTGCGCCAAGGGGACCTGGACGCCATCGTGGCCATCGACGCATTCGCTTCGAAGGAACCGCGACAGGAATACTACGAGCGCAAGATTGCCGGCATCCTGAACAAGAACGCCAACATCAATGCCTCGATCGTCTGCGAAATCGACGGCAAGGTGGTCGGCTTCGTCATGGGCTATGTCTTCTTCGGCGAATTCGGCATTACCGATGCGACCTCGACCATCGATACCCTGGGCGTGCATCCGGATTTCCGCAAGCACGGCGTCGCCGCCGAAATGCTCGACACCTTCATGATGAACATGAAGGCGGCCGGGGTGAAGAAGGTCTATACGCTGGTGAACTGGGACGATTTCGCCCTCGAAAAATTCTTCTCGGCGAACAAGTTCGTGCCGTCGAAGCGCATCAATCTCGAGTGCGTGCTTCCCTGAGAGCCTGACGGCACTCCGACGGGTCATGTGGATCGATACCCATTGTCACAGCAAGTACTCCTATGACAACTGGCTTGAGCCGCTTGACCTGATCCGGCGCGCCAAGGCCCTTGGACTCGATGGCGTGTGCATCACCGAGCACTATTCCTACGAGGCCTCGGAGCCGGTCGAACGAATCGGCCGCGAGGAGGGCCTGCTGGTCCTGCGCGGCGTGGAAATCGCCACCGACCGGGGGCACCTGCTGGCCTACGGCGTTGTCGATGACGGCTGGAACATCTGGAATCGCGACAGCTATCTGCCGCTCGAGGAAGTGATCGAACACATCAACGACCTCGGCGGCATTTGTGCGCCGGCGCATCCGTTTCGCAATGTCGGGCTTTCGAGCCTGCTGGAAGGACTGCTGGACTTGAGGGATATCGCCGCGGTGGAATCGCACAATGGCGTCAACGCCGAAAGCGACAACGACCTGGCGATCCGGGCCAGCGCACATCTGGGCCTGCCGACGCTGGGCGGCAGCGATTGCCACAAAGTGGTGGCGGTAGGGCGTTGTGCGACGGAGTTTTCGCAGCCGGTAACGGATATGGCGAGTTTTATCGCCGCGGTAAAGGCGGGCGCCTGTCGTGGCGCCTACTACCAGCCCTACCAGGCGGCCTGAGCGCGGCAGTTTGAAATGTAGGCGCGGGGCCGGTGATGGCCGCGCGAGCCAGTCGATAGACGCATCGAGGAGGAATACATGCAGGCCGTACAGACGTCCGAGATCAGGTGGTACAAGACCCGCCAGGCGCCCGCTGCCGGCGCTTTCGCTGCCGATGCCGGGGCGATGGTCAGTCTCACCATAGACGGCAAGGCGGTCGAGGCGCCCGAGGGCGTGTCGCTGCTGTCCGCCGCGAGCGCCGCCGGCATCTACATTCCGGCCCTCTGCGCCCATCCCGATCTGCCGCCCAGCGCCCAGCGCGGCGGCGGCGCCAGCGCCAGCGGTTGCAATCTCTGTGTGGTCGAGATCGCCGGCATGAGCGGCATGCGCACCTCGTGTTCGATCGCGGTCGAGGCCGGCATGGTCGTCACCACGACTTCGCCCGCCATCGACAAGCTGCGCAAGGACGGCATCGCCAAGACCCTCGGCACGCACCCCCACGTCTGCCTGACCTGCCCGCAGCGCGACGGCTGCAGCCGTACCACTTGTTCCTTCGGCAACCCCGTCGAGCAGCGCTGCTGCTCGATCTTCAACAGCTGCGAATTGCGCAAGGTGGCCGACCACATCGGCATTCCGCCGACGACGCCGAATTACAAGCACGTGCAGCTGCCGGTGATCAAGAACGAACCCTTCTACGACCGCGACTACAACCTCTGCATCGACTGCCGGCGCTGCCTGGTGGCCTGCAACGACGTGCGCGGCGTCGGCTGCCTCGAAGTCAAGAACACCGACGGCCGCAGCTGGGTCGGCACCATCGCGGACACGCTGCTCGAATCCGGCTGCAAGTTCTGCAGCGCCTGCGTCACCGTGTGCCCGACCGGCGCGCTGATGGATCGCACGCTGGACGTCGCGCGCGTGGAAGAGACGCAGGTGCCGTGCAAGGCGACCTGTCCGGCCGGCATCGACGTGCCGCGCTACGTGCAACTGGTGGGCCTCGGCAGGTACGGCGAAGCCGTCGCCGTGGTGCGCGAAAAACTGCCTTTCCCGGGCATACTCGGCCGCGCCTGTTTCAGCCCCTGCGAAACCGCCTGCCGGCGCAAGGATCTCGACGATCCGCTGTCGATCCGCAGCCTCAAGCGCATTGCGGCCGACAACGATACCGGTTTGTGGCGCCAGCATTCGATCCAGCTGCCGCCTTCCGGCAAGAAGGCCGCGGTGGTCGGTGCCGGCCCCGGCGGACTCACCGCTGCCTATTACCTGGCCAAGAAAGGTCACGCCGTCACCGTGTTCGACGCCTTGCCCGCCGCCGGCGGCATGGTCCGCTACGGCATTCCGTCGTATCGCGTGCCGCTGGACGTGATCGACCAGGAAGTGGCGGAAGTCGAAAAGCTCGGCGTCGAATTCCGCTTCAACACCCGCATCGAGAACATCGACGAACTGTTGGCGCAGGGTTTCGATAGCGTCTTCCTCGGCATCGGTGCGCAGAACGGCGATGCGCTCGGCATCCCCGGCGACACGCTGCCCAATGTGATCGACAGCCCCAACTTCCTGCGCGCCGTGACCACGGGCAAGGTCGGGAAAGTTGCCGCTGGCGATCCGGCGATCGTGATCGGCAAGCGCGTCGCGGTGATCGGCGGCGGCAACGTCGCCACCGACAATGCGCGTTCCGCGCGGCGCCTGGGCGCCGAAGTGGTGGATATGGTGTATCGCCGCACCCGCGGGGAAATGCCGGCGCGCGACGACGAGGTCCAGGGTTGCATCGACGAAAAGGTCAATCTGCGTTTCCTGCTGGCGCCGAAGAAAATCGAACTCAACGACAGCGGCAGCTCGCGGCTGAAGGTCACCTACGTCAGGATGGAACTCGGCGAGCCCGATGCCTCGGGGCGTCGCCGTCCGCTGGAAATTGCCGGCAGCGAGTTTACCGAGGACGTCGACCTGGTGATCGGCGCGATCGGCCAGCGGCCCGAGGAGTTTCCCGCCTACGCCGTGCAGGTATCGAAAAACGGCCGCGTGCAGGTGCGCGAGGACAGCATGCTGACCAGCCGTCCCGGCGTTTATGCCGGCGGCGACTGCGTGCTCGGCCCCTCGTCGCTGATCGAGTCGGTGGCGCAGGGCCGCAAGGCCGCCGCGGCGATGGATGCCTATCTAGGCGGCGACGGCAACATCGAGGAAACGCTGCTGCCGGACTGGGATACCGATCCTCATATCGGCCGCGAGGATGGCTTCAATACCCGCAAGCGCCTGCATCCGATCTTCATCGATCCCGAACAGCGCGACAATTGGAACGAGGTCGAGCTCGGCTTCGACGCAGCGACCGCGCGCGCCGAGGCCCTGCGTTGCCTCAAGTGCAACCTCGCGGCGAAGATCGAGGACATGGTGCTGCCGCCGGAAGCCTGGCTGGAACTGAATGCAGCCAACGTCGCCGGCGTGCAGATCGAATCGGGCGTGTATCAGTTGCTCGACGCCGACAAAAAGGTGCTGGTCATCAAGGGTGTCGAGAACCTGCGCGAAGGCCTCGAAGCCATGCTCGACAAGGCCGACATCGCCAGGTATTTCGTCTGGGAGGACGCGCCCTTCTTCAGCCAGCGCGAGAACCAGATCGTGCAGGCCTACATGCAGCAGTACGGCGGCATGCCGCCGGGCGTCGGCGCGGACGAAATGGACGATCTTTTTTAGTGTGGCGCTTGCGAAATATTAGTTCCACTTGTAGGGCGGACTTCAGTCCGCCATGGCCGGCTGAAGCCGGCCCTACAGTGGTTCAACATTTCCGAAGCAGCCACTAGTTTGCGGCTAACAAAAAAAGGAAAACATACATGGCAGATTTCAAATTCATCTCCTACGAGGACCAGGGCGAGGTACTGCGCCTGGCCATCAACCGGCCGCCCTACAACGTGCTCGACATCGCCACCATGGAGGAGATGAATGCCGCGCTCGACCTGGCGATGGAAAACACCACGGCCAAGGTCCTGGTCATCACCGGCAACGGCGACAAGACCTTCTCCTCCGGCGTCGACGTGGTCGATCACACGCCGGACAAGGTGGTGAAGATGATCGAGGTTTTTCACGGCATCCTGAAGCGCCTGATGCAGGTGTCGATACCCACCGTGGCTGCCGTCAATGGCGCGGCGCTGGGCGGCGGCTGTGAACTGGCGATCGCCTGCGACATGGTGGTGGCCTCGGAAAACGCCAAGCTCGGCCAGCCGGAAATCAAGCTCGGCGTGTTTCCGCCGATCGCCGCGATCCTGCTGCCGCGCCAGATCCCGATGACCAAGGTGATGGAACTGCTGCTCGGCGGCGGCATCATCGATGCCAAAGAAGCTCATCGCCTCGGCCTGGTGAACACCGTGTTTCCGAAAGAGACTTTCGCGGCCGACACGGCGAAGTTTCTCGAACAGTTCACCTCGCTCTCGCGCGTGGCGCTGATCCATACCAAGAAGGCGGTCAAGGAAGCGGCGACGCGGCCTTTCTACGAAGCCCTGTTCCATATCGAACAGCATTACCTCAAGGACCTGATGGCCACCGAGGATGCCAAGGAAGGTTTGAACTCGTTCATCGAGAAACGCAAGCCGGTGTGGAAGAACAAGTGAGGCAGACCCATTAGCCACAGAGGACACAGAGGACACAGAGAAAGGCGCAAAACCAGCTTTGTTTCCAGGTTTTTCTCTGTGACCTCTGTGAACTCTGTGACCTCTGTGGCCAAAAACGATTTTTAGATTTCCGTGAGGGAGACAAGAATGATTCCAAGCACCATCAAAACATGGCAGATGACCGTACCGGGGACGCTGACCAAAACCGAAATCCCGGTGCCGCAACTGCAGCCGGGCGAGGTCCTGGTCGAGGTCAAGGGCTGCGGCGTCTGCCACACCGACCTGTCCTACTTCTACATGGGCGTGCGTACCGAGCAGCCGCCCCCGCTGTCGCTGGGCCACGAGATTTCGGGCGTGGTCGTCGCTGGTGAAGCCAATCTCATAGGCAAGGAAGTCATCATTCCCGCCGTGCTTCCCTGCAACAAGTGCGAACTGTGCAAGACCGGCCGCGGCAACCGTTGCCTGGCGCAAAAGATGCCCGGCAATTCGATGGGCATCTATGGCGGCTTCTCCAGCCATATTCCGGTGCCGGCCGCCGACCTCTGCATCGTCGGCAATCGCGGCAAGGTGCCGCTGGAGCACCTCTCGGTGATCGCCGATGCCGTCACCACGCCTTACCAGGCGGCGCGGCGCGCGCGCCTCGCGGCCGGCGACAGGGTCATCGTCATCGGCGCGGCCGGCGGCGTCGGCAGCTTCATGACCCAGGTGGCCAAGGGCATGGGCGCCGGCACGGTGATCGGCATCGATATCAACGAGGAAAAGCTGGAGTTCATGAAGGGCTACGGCGCCGACTTCACCATCAACCCGAAGGGCAAGACACCCAAGGAAGTGAAGGAAATCTTCAAGGCCTATTGCAAGGAAAAGGGCATCCCCTCGAACTACGGCTGGAAGATTTTCGAGGTCACCGGCACCAAGCCGGGCCAGGAACTGGCCCTGTCCCTGCTGTCCTTCACCGGCCTGCTGATGGTGGTTGGCTACGGCACCGACGAGACCAGCTACATGCTGTCCAAGCTGATGGCCTTCGATGCCGAACTGATCGGCACCTGGGGCTGCCCGCCCGAGTTCTACCCGCAGGTGCTGGAGATGTGCCTCGACGGGCGCATCGAGCTCGGACCTTTCGTCGAGACCCGACCCATGAGCCAGATCGAGCAGGTGTTCGACGAGGCGCACCACGGCAAGCTCAAGCGGCGCGTGATTTTGACCCCGGATTTTTGAGAACCGATTGAAAACCTATTTGGCCACAGAGATCACAGAGGACTCAGAGAAAACCACTTCACAGCCTTTCTCTGTGAACTCTGTGTCCTCTGTGGCTGATTTCGGTTTTGTTTGATAATTACTAGGAGAAACAACATGGCATTGGAATGGCTACGCAGGGAAAACGATCTCAAGGATCATCAGCTCATCGACAACTCGCACTTCGGCAGCGCATCGCCCGATGCTGCGCCGACGGTGATCTACGAAG
>NZ_JASJPC010000037.1:0-21006 GCF_031426875.1 Sulfuritalea sp. | reverse complement strand
ATCCCGAAACCGACAAGACGCTCGTATTCCTCACCAATCAGATGACATTCCCGGCTGTCACGATCTGCGCGCTCTACAAGAATCGTTGGCATGTGGAGTTGTTCTTCAAGTGGATCAAGCAGCATCTTCGGATCAAGCGTTTCTTCGGTACGTCAGAGAATGCGGTCAAGACTCAAATCTGGATCGCCGTGTCGGTCTATGTCCTCGTCGCCATCGTCAAGAAGCGCCTCAATCTCGACGCCTCGCTCTACACATTGCTACAGATATTGTCGGTGACGCTTTTCGAGAAGATACCCTTGCAGCAAGCCTTTCCGGGCGGCGACTCCAGCTCCGACAGCAGTATCATCAACAACCAATTGAATCTGTTCGCGATTTAGCCGGACAGCAGTGATGGCAAAGGATTAATCATGAAGCTTGTCGCCATGGTCCTGGTGCTGCTGGTCGCCCTTGAGCATCTGTACTTCCTCTACCTCGAAATGTTCCTGTGGACCACGCCGAAGGGGCTGAAGATCTTCGGCAACACGGCCGAGAAGGCCGAAAGTTCCCGGGTGCTGGCCGCCAACCAGGGGCTCTACAACGGATTTCTCGCTGCCGGCCTGCTGTGGGGCCTGGGCTATGCGGGCGCCGCCGGAATCCACATCCAGATGTTCTTCCTGGCCTGCGTGATCGTCGCAGGCATATACGGCGGGCTTACGGTGAAGATGCGTATCATGTATCTGCAGGCCGGCCCGGCATTGCTGGGCTTGCTGGCCCTGCTTGCGGCTCAGGCGTTTTGAAGGAGAACGAGATGGCGAGCCCCAGCACCCAATGGCAGGAACGCATCGCGGCCGACGAAGCCGAGCGCCATGCCGCGTATGCGCGCGATTTCGCCCAGATCCAGGCGCGGAAGTCGGCCAAGTTCGGCAAGGGGCGCACCCTGCACCGCAAGCAGTTGCTGGGACTGCAGGGCAGCTTCGCGGTGCTCGCCGATCTGCCGGGCCATGCGCGCCACGGCCTGTTTGTCGCGCCGCGCAGCTACCCGGCCTGGGTCCGACTGTCCAACGGCGGCACCGACGTCCAGGCCGACCGCAAGCCCGATGTACGCGGGTTCGCGATCAAGATCCGCGACCTCGGCGACCTCGGCGATCCCGGCGCGCTGGGTTCGGGTCCGACCGATTGCCAGGACTTCCTGTTGATCAACCATCCGGCCTTCGCCTTTGCCGGCGCCGATGAATTTGTCGGGCTGGTCAAGAACCTGAGCAAGGGCCCCGGCGCCCTGCTCGGCTACCTGGTGTCGCGCTACGGTTTCCTCGGTGCGCTGGGCATGATGAAGCGCTTCGCACAAACCTTCAACAAACCCTTTTCGGGCTTTGCCACCGCGCCCTTCTACTCGGCGGCGCCGATCGCCTGCGGCCCCTATGCGGCGCGGGTGCGCTTGTTGCCGCCGGGCGGCGAGGCCAAGCCGGGCGCCGAGGCCGACTGGGCGGGGGATTTTCTCGCCCGCCTGGCGCGCGGGCCGCTGCAATTCAGGCTGCAGCTGCAATTTTTCGCCGATGAAGCGCGTACGCCGATCGAGGATGCCTCGGTGGACTGGCCCGAGGATGTCGCGCCCTATGTCACAGTCGGCGTGCTGACCTTGCCGCCGCAGGACGCGCTGGCGGCCGACGGCCAGACGCGGGCGGCGGCCATCGAGGCGGCCGCCTTCGATCCCTGGGCGGCGCTGATGGCGCATCGCCCGCTGGGCGAAGTCATGCGCGCGCGCAAGGCGGTGTATTTCCAGAGCCAGAGCGGTCGGCGTTAATACGCTAGACGGTCGCCAGCGGGCGTGGCGGCGTGCCGCGCGCGCACGGCACGCCGGGAATCTCAGTGGTGCTTGCGCATCTCCTGGTGGATGCACAGGATGTTGCCTTCCGGATCGGTAAACCATGCGCACTTCTCGTCCTTGGTGGCGAAGACGTGGTTCAGGGTCTTGAGGCCGGGCATGTCGTAGTCCTCGAACTTCACGCCACGCACTTCCAGGTCCTTGATTTCGGCATCGATGTTGTCCACTTCGAAGCTCAGGGCGGTGTGTTCGGCCTTGGTGCCTTCGGGTTTCGGTATCAGGGATACCGTGCCGCCGTCGGCGCAGCGCATGACCCAGGAACCGTCGTCGTGCATGCCCTCGGGGATGAGCCCAAGCTTGTCCTGATAGAAGCTGCGCGCGCGGTCCATCTGCCGGACGGGAAGCATGGTCGTGATATGTGATTTGGTCAGCATGGCTTGATCCTCCTGGTGGGGAACGGGTGCCCGGAGGTCTCCGGGCGGCGAATTGACTTCTGTATAGCCAATGGCACGCCGGAATCAACCATTATCGATGCAGGGGATAGCGATTCCGGCCGGGACCGGCGGGTGGCGCCGGGTGCTGTTTGCCGCCCGGTTGCCGCCGAGGATTGAAATCGGCGCCGCAATCCCCATGTTGTGCGCAATGACATCTTTCTGAGGCATCCGCCATGCGCATCGATAAATTCACCACCCGCTTCCAGCAAGCCATTTCCGACGCCCAGAGCCTGGCGGTCGGCAACGACCAGCAGTTCATCGAGCCGCAGCACCTGCTGCTGGCCCTGCTCAACCAGGAGGACGGCAGCACCACCTCGCTGCTGGCGCGCGCGGGGGCCAATGTCGGCGGGCTGAAGGCTCAGCTTGCCAAGGCCATGGATCGCCTGCCCAAGGTCGAAGGCCATGGCGGCGAGGTCAGCATCGGCCGCGACCTCTCCAACCTGCTCAACGTCACCGACAAGGAAGCGCAGAAAGCCGGCGACCAGTTCATCGCCTCGGAAATGTTCCTGCTGGCGCTGACCCAGCCAGATGGTAAAAGCGGAGGCGAGTGCGGCCGCCTGCTGAAGGAAGCCGGCTTGAATCGCAAGGCGCTGGAAGACGCGGTGAAGGCCGTGCGCGGCGGCGAGACCGTCGGCTCGCAGGACGCCGAAGGCCAGCGCGAGGCGCTCAATAAATACTGCCTCGACCTGACAGAGCGCGCCCGCCAGGGCAAGCTCGATCCGGTGATCGGCCGCGACGACGAGATCCGCCGCACCATCCAGATCCTGCAGCGCCGCACCAAGAACAACCCGGTGCTGATCGGCGAGCCCGGCGTCGGCAAGACCGCGATCGTCGAAGGCCTGGCGCAGCGCATCGTCAATGACGAAGTGCCGGAGACGCTGAAGGGCAAGCGTGTGCTGGTGCTGGACATGGCGGGCCTCTTGGCCGGCGCCAAGTACCGCGGCGAATTCGAGGAACGCCTGAAGGCGGTGCTCAAGGAAGTGGCGCAGGACCAGGGCCGCATCATCCTGTTCATCGACGAGATGCACACCATGGTCGGCGCCGGCAAGGCCGAAGGCGCGATCGATGCCGGCAACATGCTCAAGCCGGCCTTGGCGCGCGGCGAACTGCACTGCATCGGCGCCACCACGCTCAACGAATACCGCAAGTACATCGAGAAGGATGCGGCGCTCGAACGGCGTTTCCAGAAGGTGCTGGTCGACGAGCCTTCGGTCGAGGCGACCATCGCGATACTGCGCGGCCTGCAGGAAAAATACGAGTTGCATCACGGTGTGGACATCACCGACCCGGCCATCGTCGCCGCGGCGGAACTGTCCCATCGCTACATCACCGACCGCTTCCTGCCGGACAAGGCGATCGACCTGATCGACGAGGCGGCGGCGCGCATCAAGATGGAAATCGACTCCAAGCCGGAAGTCATGGACAAGCTCGACCGCCGCCTGATCCAGTTGAAGATCGAGAGCGAAGCGGTGAAGAAGGAAAAGGACGAGGCCTCGAAGAGGCGCCTCATCCTGATCAAGGACGAGATCGCCAAGCTCGAGCGCGAATACGCCAACCTCGACGAGATCTGGCGCGCGGAAAAAGCCCAGGTCCAGGGCTCGGCGCACATCAAGGAAGAAATCGACAAGATCAAGGGCCAGATGGCCGAACTGCAACGCCAGGGCGCCTTCGACAAGCTCGCCGAATTGCAATACGGCACCCTGCCCAAGCTCGAAGCGCAACAGAAGGCCGCGGAGAAAGTTGGCGCTGAACAGGATGGCACAGGCGCGGCGAAGCACCGTCTGCTGCGGACGCAAGTCGGCGCCGAGGAAATCGCTGAGGTCGTCTCGCGCGCCACCGGCATCCCGGTCAGCAAGATGATGCAGGGCGAGCGCGAAAAGCTGCTGAAAATGGAAGACAAGCTGCACAGCCGCGTCGTCGGCCAGGACGAAGCCGTGCGTCTGGTGTCCGACGCGATCCGCCGTTCGCGCGCCGGGCTGTCGGAAGAAAGCCGGCCCTACGGTTCCTTCCTGTTCCTCGGCCCGACCGGCGTGGGCAAGACCGAGTTGTGCAAGGCGCTGGCCGAATTCCTCTTCGATGCCGAAGACCACCTGATCCGCATCGACATGAGCGAGTTCATGGAGAAGCATTCCGTGGCGCGCCTGATCGGCGCGCCGCCGGGCTATGTCGGCTACGAGGAGGGCGGCCACCTGACCGAACAGGTACGCCGCAAGCCCTACTCGGTGATCCTGTTCGACGAGGTCGAAAAGGCGCATCCGGACGTGTTCAACGTGCTCTTGCAGGTGCTCGACGACGGCCGCATGACCGACGGCCAGGGCCGCACCGTGGACTTCAAGAACACCGTGATCGTGATGACCTCCAACCTCGGCAGCCAGATGATCCAGACCATGGCCGGCGACGATTACCAGGTGATCAAGCTGGCGGTGATGGGCGAAGTCAAAATGCATTTCCGCCCGGAGTTCGTGAACCGCATCGACGAGATCGTGGTGTTCCACGCGCTCGACGAGAAGAACATCGCCGGTATCGCGAAGATCCAGCTCAAGTACCTCGAAAAGCGCATGGCGAAACTGGACATGACGCTGGAAGTGTCCGACGCCGCCTTGGCGCTGCTGGCCGAGGCCGGCTTCGACCCGGTGTTCGGCGCGCGGCCGCTCAAGCGCGCGATCCAGGAACGCATCGAGAACCCGCTATCGAGGCTGATCCTCGACGGCAGCTTCGGGCCGAAGGATCATGTCAAGGTAGGGGCGAGCAAGGGACAACTGACGTTTGGGAAAGCGACGATCTAACCAGTTTTATTTGAAATCTGGTTATACTGGGCTGGCCGAGAAAAGGAGTCCCCCTATGTTGAGCGTTGGAATCTTTGAAGCGAAAGCCCAGTTGTCGCAACTCGTAGAGCGTGTCGCGCAGGGCGAGGAAGTGCTGGTAACGCGTCACGGCAAGCCCGTGGCGCGTCTGGTGGCGCCCGAAGCATCGTCCGATGTCTCGGCGCTTGCGGAGTGGACCGCCGACCTGCGGGCCTTCCGTCGTGGTATCGACCGCGGCGCAAAGCCTGGCAGCACGCTTTCTGATCTGATCGCGGCGGGGCGGCGGTGAGTCTCCGGTGAGTGCCAGGCTACCCCTGGTCATCGATTGCTCGGCGGCGATTCCGTGGTTCCTGGACGATGAGGCGAATGCATGGAGCGAAGGCCTGCTCGATGCCTTGCCGCGCTACTCCCTGCACGTTCCTGCGCTGTGGCATCTCGAATTCGCCAATGTCCTGCTCACCGCGCAAAGGCGCAAGCGTATCAATGCCAAGGATGCCAAGGGGCTGCTGGCGCGCGCTTCCCGTCTGCCCCTGGTGACTGACGGCAGGGTGGTTCCGCTGGTCGAGATCGCCGACCTGGCCGAAGCCCATGGCATCACGACTTACGATGCTGCCTATCTCGAATTGGCGACACGCTTGAGCTGTCCGCTCGCAACCCAGGACAAGGCTCTGGCGAAAGCGGCCAAGCGCCTTGGATTTTTGTACGCGTAAGAGTTGCGTCTTGCCGGAGAGGATTTTTATGACCCGGCTTGAGCTGATCGATGTCGAAGGCGAACTCGGGGTGCTCCTTCCCGACGAAGTTCTGTCCCGGCTGGGGGTAATGGCCGGTGGCGAGCTTGTTCTTGCGGAAACACCTTCCGGGTATCTGCTGACCGCTGCCAAACCTGCGCCGGAAGGGAAAGCCCCCCTTGTCCCCTGAGCTTTCCGTCACCCTCGCCGGCTTCGTCGCCTGGTGCCGCGAACACATCAGCGGCGACGAAAAGGGCGAGGCGCAACTCTATCTCGATCATCTGTTTCGCGCCTTCGGCCATGCCGGGCTGAAGGAGGCCGGCGCGACTTGCGAGGATCGCGTCAAGAAGGATGGTCCGGCTTGTTACGCCGGATTGCCTTGGCTCCGGGAGTGATACCGGACCGGAAGCGACGCAGCGTTGAACTGCTGTCAATCGACGCGGATTTTCCGCGCGGCGTGACGGCACCCAGCGTGGAAAGTCCGATGCTTGCCTGGCGGCGATCACGCAGGTCGCGCCTGGGCGACGCGCAATGATTTCTTACAAAACACGCCGCATCTGGATGAGTTTCCTTACAGGTGCGGCGTCCAATAGGCACCATCGTCAGAGCGGACGGACGGCCAGGCATTTGGCCGCCGTCCAGCAAAGAAAGGATGGATGCCATGAAGCTCGTCAAATTGATCATCGCGCTCCTGCTTGTGGGAGCGGCCGGCGTCGGTAACAACGCCTGGGCGAATCACCGCCACCACGGCCATCATTCGCATTTCAGGGTATTCGTTGGTCCGGTCTGGGCTCCGGTCTGGGGGCCGGCCTACTATCCGCGCTACTACTCCCCGCCGCTGGTGATCGAGCGTCCGTCGCCGCAGGTGTATATCGAACAGCAGCCCGCCGTGGCGCCGCCCCCTGGCGCGGATGCGGGCAATTACTGGTACTACTGCCCTGCGGCGAAGGCTTATTACCCTTATGTCCAGGCCTGTCCCGGCGGCTGGCAGAAGGTCCTGCCGCAGCCGCCGCAATAGTCGGGAGCCCGCCATGAAATCGTCTGCTGCATCTCTCGCCGCCGCGTTGGCCCTGTTGCTGCTTGCCGGATGCGCGTCCGTTCCAAGCGGCCCGAGCGTGATGGCGCTGCCGGGAACGGGCAAGAATTTCGAGCAGTTTCGCGTCGATGACGCCGCATGCCGCGACTATGCCCGGTACCAGACAGGCGGTGCGAGCGCCGACCGCGCGGCGGTCGATGCCGGTGTGCGCCGCGCCGCGGTCGGCACCGTGGTGGGCGCCGTTGCCGGTGCCGCCATCGGCGGACGCGACGCCGCCGGCGTCGGCGCCGGCACCGGTCTGCTGATCGGCAGCATGGCGGGCATCGGCGCCGCCCAGAGTTCGGCCCACGGTACCCAGCGCAATTACGACAACGCCTACATCCAGTGCATGTATGGCAAGGGCCAGCGCGTGCCGGTGCCTGCGGCGCAGCGCAGCCAGTGGCAGTCGCCGGTCGGTCGCACCGCGCCACCGCCCGGCACCGGCTATCCGCCGCCGCCGGGAACGGCGCCGCCCTATCCGGATTAGTCGCCGCCGGCAGACGTGCCACCCCCTGATTTCGGTTAGCATCGGCCGATGGAGTCCAATCGTCCCGTCCGCGCCGATGCCGCCGTGATTGCGCTGGTCGGCGTCGCCCACGCCACCTCGCACCTGTTCCATCTCCTGCTGCCGCCGTTGTTTCCGCTCTTGATGCCCGATTTCGGTTTCGGTTACACCGAGGCCGGTTTCCTGATGACTGTGTTCTTCGCCATTTCCGGCGTCGGCCAGGCCTTTGCCGGCATCGTCGTCGATCGCTATGGTGCGCGCCGGGTGCTGATGTCCGGCGTCGGCTTGCTGGCGGCTTCGGGCCTGGCGCTGTCGGCGGCGGTCAACTACCCGATGCTGTTGCTGGCCGTGGCCCTGGCCGGGGTCGGCAATTCGGTGTTCCATCCGGCGGATTTCTCGCTGCTGAACAAGAAGGTGTCGCCGTCGCGGCTTGGCTATGCATTTTCCGCGCATGGCCTGTCGGGCAATCTGGGCTGGGCGATCGGCGCCACCATTTCCGGCACCGCGCTGGCCTGGGCCGGCTGGCGCGGCGCCGGCCTTGCGGCGGCGCTGGTGGCACTGTGTTCCGTGGCTGCGCTGCAACTGGCGCGGCCGCTGCTGGACGACGATGTTGCAAGAGTCGGCGCTGGCGGCACGGTGACGGGCACCACTTTCGGCTTTCTCGGCTTGCCGGTGATCTGGCTCGCCTTCATGTTCTTCCTGCTGATCACTGCTGCTTTCGGCGGTTTGCAAAGCTTTTCCGTGCCGGTGCTGGGTGGCATCTACGGGCTCACGGCGGCGGCCGGCGTGGCGGCGCTGACCGGCTATCTGCTGGGCTCCGCGGCGGGCATGGTGGTCGGCGGTTTCGTCGCTGCACGGGTCCATGCGCACGATCGCACGGTAGGCAGCGCGCTGGTCGGCGCCGCGGTCTTCGCTTCGATGCTGGCCAGCGGCTTGCCGCCGGCCTGGAGCGTGATTCCGCTGATGGTCGGCATCGGCGTTGGCGTCGGCCTCGCCGGCCCTTCGCGCGACCTGCTGGTGCGCCGCGTCGCCACCGAGTCGCTGGCCGGCGGCAATGCCTCGCCGGCCTTCGGCCGCGTCTATGGCTTCGTTTATTCGGGGCTCGACGTGGGCCTGGCGCTGGGTCCGCTGGCCTTCGGCATGCTGCTCGATGCGGGCGGCCGCGACGGCGTGTTGCCGGGCGTGGCCCTGCTGCAGATTCTGGCGGTGCTGACCATGGGCCGCAAGGTCGGGGTGCCGGCAAGATCGTAGTCCGATCGTAGGGCGGACCGTAGGGCGGACTTCAGTCCGCCATCCACCCCCGGCCGACTGAAGTCGGCCCTACAACGCCATCCACCCGCCGGCCGACTGAAGTCGGCCCTACAACGCCATCCACCGCTGGCCGGCAAATGGGTGGCCCCATTTATCCGTCATCTGACGCCTAAAAATTCAACTGTTCGACTTCCAGCCCCAACGCCGCCGCGATCTTGGCGAGCGTGGCCTTGCGCGGACGTTTGGCGGATTCCATCTGCGCGTACGCGGCCTGCGTAACACCCATTCGGGCGGCCACCTCGGCCTGGGTCAGGCGCAGGTATTCGCGCCATGCCTTGACCGGAGACATGCCATCGTCGAAGGCCATGCCGACCACTGCGTTAGGGACGGTTCCCAGCGTAAATCCGCCCCTCATGCGCTGGAACTGCGCATACGGCACCACCACGAAAGCCGGCTTGCCGTCTTCATCCAGAATCGTCTGGAAATCAGTACGTGCGTTCATCCCGTTTCCTCACTTCCTCGATGCTGACGATGCAGACGTCACCGCCCACAAAATCGAAAAACACCCGGTAATTACCCACCCGCAGCCGGTAGCCATAGGCATGATCAGTCAGTGCCTTTACATTGCGCGCGGCGGACAGGTCGATCAACTCCGCGTTCACGCTCTTCCGAATCGCCGCACCCGCCAGCGCGGGAATTCTGCGCATCTGCTTCAGCAGCCTTCGGCTTCCAGTTGATCGTGTTCACGGGGCGAAGTATAAGTATTCAATAAGTAATGTCGATGAGCTCGGCACGACATCGCCGGTCCCCGCACGAAAGAGCAAGATGGACGCGGGTCGGCAGGGCATGGGGCGGAGCGTGGCAGGCCAAATGAATAATGCGAGCCCCTTCTGCGCGGCTAGATCTGCCTGGCGCGCCCGGCCCAGTAGGGGTCGCGCATCTCGCGCTTGAGCGTCTTGCCCGCGGCGTTGCGCGGGAAGGCGGGCAGGATCACGACTTCCTGCACGCGCTGGTAGCGCGCCGCGACGCGCTCGTTGATCCAGTCGCGCAGCTCGCTCGCCGTGGCGTCAGCGCCAACTTTCAACACCACGGCGGCCAGCGGAGTCTCGCCCCAGGTCTCGTGCGGGATGCCGAACACGGCGACCTCCGCCACTGCCGGATGGCGGCTGGCGATGTCCTCGATGTCGCGCGGATAGACCTTGACCCCGCCGGAGTCGATCATGTCCTTCTTGCGATCGACCAGATACAGATAACCGTCGTCGTCCAGATAGCCGATGTCGCCGCTGTGGATCCAGCCGAAGCGCAGGGTTTCCGCGGTGAGCTGCGGCTTGCCCCAGTAGCCCTGCATGACGAAGGGCCCGCGGCCGACGATCTCGCCGGGCTGGCCGCGCGGCAGGTCATGGCCGGCCTCGTCGACGATGCGCACTTCGCTGAAGGGCGGCGGGCAGCCGACCGAGCCGGCCTTTCTCACCGCATCGGTCTTGTCGAGGATGGTGACGAAGCCTTCGGTGAGGCCGTAGAGTTCGTGGAAGCGGCCGGGCAGCAACTGGTTCAGCTGGTCCTTGCGCGGCTGCGCCAGCGGCGCGCCGAGCGACAGGATCATCTGCAGCGAGGCCAGCCTGGCCGGGTCGAAGGCCGACGAGTCGAGCAGGGCGATGATCTGCGCCGGCACCACCATGATGTGCGTGACCCGCTCGCGGGCAATGGTTTCGAGCATAGTCGCGGCATCGAACTGGCGCTGCAGGATGTAGGTGGCGCCGAGATGGAAGGCCGGCATCAGGGTGACGAAGGCGCCGTTGAAGACGATGGCGCCGGTGTGCAGCACCACCGATTCCGGCGTCATGCGCCAGGCGGCGCCCAGCAGCAGGGCGTACATGGCGCGCACGCGATGGCTGTGCATGATGCCCTTGGGCAGGCCGGTGGTGCCCGAGGTGTACATGATGTTGAACAGGTCGTCGGCGCCGACGCCCGCGGCGGGCGGCGCGCCATCCGGCGCGGCGGCGGCGAGCGCCGCATAGTCGCCCCAGGGCGGCTCGCCGCCGTCGATCAGCAGGATGCGCGCAGGCGCCAGGGTCGCCAGTTCCGGCAGCACGGCGGCGACTACCGGCAGCAGGCTGTTCTGGGTGACGAGGCAGACCGCGCTGGCGTCGTTGATCAGGCTGGACAGGCCGGCGCCGGTCAGCAGCGGCGACAGCGGCACGGCCACGGCGCCGATCCTGGCGCAGGCCCAGTAGAGTTCCAGCAGTTCCAGGGTGTTGGGTAGCAAGGTGGCGACGCGCTGGGTCTTTTTCACGCCCAGCCCGGTCAGCAGGTGGGCGGCGCGATCGACCCGGGCGCTGAAGCCCAGGTAGTCGAGGCGCTGCTGCTCGAACACGACCGCCGTGGCGTGAGGGCGGTAACGGGCATGGTGGGCCAGCAGCGATGAGAGTTCCATGGTCGGCTCCTTTCCTGGTTCAGGCGGAAATCGCGGCGCCGCGGACTACCGGCCGGGCAGGGTCCACACCCCGTCCCATTCGTCGGGCGGCGGGTGGTCGCGATAGATGCGGCAGCGTTCGAGGTAGATTTTCGACGGCCCGTCGTCGGGATTGGCGTCGATCGCCTGCCGGAAACAGCTTTTCGCCGCGGCCCAGTCGCGTTTGCGATAGAGCGCGAGGCCTTTGCCGAATGCATCGAGCACCTCTTCGCGGTGGGGAAAACTGTCCTCCGAGTGATGGCCGAGAGCTTCGTAGATCGCCACCGGCGTGGCCCTGCCGCGCACCCGGATCAGGTCGATCTGGCGGGCGGCGGCGTGATCCTTGATCGCCGCCCAGGTCGCGTCGCACATCAGGATCGAGGTGCCATAGAACTTGTTGGCGCCTTCCAGGCGCTCGGCCAGATTGACCCGGTCGCCGATCACGGTGTATTCCATGCGCTTGAGCGAACCGATGTTGCCGGCGACCACGTTGCCGGTGCTGATGCCGACGCCGATCTTGATCTGCTCGCCGCCGCGCGCGATGCGCCGCCGGTTGAGCTGGTGCAGCGCGGTCAGCATCTTGTTGCCGACCATCACCGCATTGGCGGCGTCGTCGTCGCTTTGCAGCACCGAGCCGAACACCGCCATGATCATGTCGCCGATGTACTTGTCGAGCACGCCGTCGTGGGCGAAGACGATATCCACCATGTCGGTGAAGTATTCGTTGAGCAGGGCCACGGTCTCCCTGGCGCCCAGGCGTTCGGAGATCGAGGTGAAGCCGCGGATGTCGGAAAACAGCACGCTGACGTCGCGTCCGATGCCGCCCAGCTCCGCTTCGCCGCTCTCCATGAGCTTGTCCACCACGGTCTTGCTCATGTAGCGCGACATGGTGTTGCGCAGGCGCTTTTCGCGCGTGATGTCCTCCATCATCAGCATGTAGCCGATCGGTTCGTTGCTGGTGCTGGTCAGCGCCACCGTGACCAGGTTGATCGAGACCGCTTCGCTGCCCTCGACCAGCAGGTCGGTGTCGACGGTGATGTCGGTCTTGCCCGAGGCGAGGACTTTCTCC
This sequence comes from Sulfuritalea sp., assembly GCF_031426875.1. Taxonomy (NCBI): domain Bacteria; kingdom Pseudomonadati; phylum Pseudomonadota; class Betaproteobacteria; order Nitrosomonadales; family Sterolibacteriaceae; genus Sulfuritalea; species Sulfuritalea sp. The sequence goes on along the minus strand of NZ_JASJPC010000037.1, from coordinate 8,827 downwards.
AGGCTGTTGGCCACCCAGCGGTTGCGGCCGGGGAAGAGTTCATCCAGCCGGTGACCGAGCAGTTCGGCGCCGCTGCGCCGCAGCAGGCGCAGCGCCGACTCATTGACCTTGCGCACTATGCCGTCGGCGTCGAGCGTCAGCACCGCATTGTTCATGCTGTGCAGGATGGCCTCGTTGTAGTTGCGCGCGACGTTGACTTCCTCGAACAGCTGCGCGTTTTCGATGGCGACGGCCGCCTGCGCCGAGAAGGCGCGCAGGCGGCGTTCGTCGGCGCTGCCGAACTTGCCGCCCTTGCGATTCAGGATCTGCATGACGCCGATCTTGCGCTCGCCGCGCGCCACGATCGGCATGCACAGCATGCTGTGGGTGCGGTAGCCGGTGTGGTGGTCGAACTCGGGATTGAAGCGGGGGTCGCCGTAGGCATCGGGAATGTTGATCACCTGGCCGCTGCTGAAGCATTCGCCGGCAATGCCGGCTTGCGCCGGGAAACGGATCGTGCCGCCGGCAATGCCGCCGGCGACGCGGGAAAACAATTCGTCGCTGGCCGGGTCGTAGAGGAACAGGCTGCCGCGGTCGGCATCGAGCAGCGTGGTTGCCGCCGTCATGATCTTCATCAGCAGCGGATCGAGGTGGATCTCGGAGACGATCGAACTGCTGATTTCGAGCAGCATGGCTTCCTCGCGCTGCTGGCGCTCGACCTTCTCGAACAGGTGCGCGTTCTCCAGGGCCGCGGAAGCCTGCAGCGAAAGTCCTTCGAGCAACTGCTGGTCTTCGGCATCGAAGTCGCCGTCGCGTTTGTTCAGCACCTGGGCAATGCCGATCACCTCGCGCTTCTTGTTGCGGATCGGCACGCAGAGGATGTTGCGCGTGTGGTAGCCGGTATGCCGGTCGACCTCCTGGTTGAAACGCGGGTCGGCATAGGCGTCGGCGATGATCACCGCCTCGCCGCCGGCGAATACCGCGCCGGCCACGCCGACCTGGCTGGGGAAGCGGATCTCGCCGATGGTATCGCCCTGCAGCACGCGCGAGAACAGCTCGTCGGCCTCGCCATCGTAAAGGAACAGCGAACTGCGATCGGCATTCAGCGCTTCGGTGACCACCGCCATCAGGCGCGGAAACAGTACGTCGAGGGAAAGGCTGTCGGTTACGCGATTGGCGATGTCGGCCAGCGCCGAGGTGCGCCGCAGCTGTTCGGTGATGCGGTGGAACAGCCGCGCCTTGCCCGCATCGTCGAGGCCGCGCAACAGGCGATCGATATCCTCTTCCTGCAGGTGCTGTTCAAGGATTTCGCGAATGGTTTCGAGGCCGACTTGCATGCGCGAGGTGAGCGGAAGACCAATTGGCTATGGATGCCGGCATTGTAACCATCCGGCGTGGCTTTGCCCGCGTCGTTTGCGGGCTTAGCCCGCTCCGCTGGGGGATCATCAGAATCGGTTTGTGCCTCGGAAGCGTCTGCACGCCAAGGCCCGTGCCAGGGGAATCAGCCGCCGAGCGCGGCGTGGCGCGGGCAGGAGACGAGGTGATCGTTGACCATGCCGGTCGCCTGCATGTGGGCGTAGACGACCGTGGGGCCGATGAAGCGGAAGCCGCGACGCTTGAGTTCCCGCGACAGGGCCTCGGCCTGCGGCGTGATGGCGGGGATCTCGGCCGGCTTGCGGCGGCGGTTGATGCGCGGGCGGCCATCGACAAAGGCCCACAGCAACTGGTCCAGGCTGCCGCCCTGCTCGTAGAGTTCCAGCGTGGCGCGGGCATTGCCGATGCTGGCGGCAATCTTCAACCGGTTCCTGACGATGCCGGCATCGCCCAGCAGCCGCGCCACGTCCTGCTCGTCGTAGCGGGCGATCCGGACCGGATCGAAGTCGTCGAAGGCGCGCCGGTAGTTCTCGCGCTTCCTCAGGATGGTGATCCACGACAGGCCGGCCTGCGCCCCTTCGAGGATCAGGAACTCGAACAGCGTGCGCTCGTCGTGGCAGGGCACGCCCCATTCGGTGTCGTGATAGGCGACGTAGAGCGGGTCGTCGCCGCACCACGGGCATCGGGCGCTGCGGGTCGGTGTGTCGGTCATGGTCGATGGCGGCTCACGGGTGTGTCGGGGGTACTTCGGGGCAAGGCGGGGCAAGGCGGGACTGCGCGATGATACCGCCGCGCGCGGCGTTCAGGCCGGGATTGCGGCGCAGACCGTGGCGACGCGGTTGCGGCCCTCGCGCTTGGCGCGATAGACGCCCTCGTCGGCGAGCTTGACCAGGTCCTCGTAGCCCTTCATCGCGGCGCCAAGCTAATGCACGAATCCCGGCTCCGGATCGAGCACCGCGGGATTGCGCAGAAAGCTGCCGAGATGCCGGTCGGTCTTGGTGGTGTGGTTGATCAGCCAGTCGACCAGCAGCAGCTGGATGCGAAAATTGATGTAAGTCGGGTCGCTGTTGCCGTTTTCGATCTCTTCGCGCAGCTTCAGGTAATAGGTCTGGAAGGTGCGATGCTCATGCACATGCTGTTCGAGGAAGGGGTAGTGCGAATCGCGCATCAGGCGCTCTTCGTCGCGAAAATGATTGACCACATAGCGGCCGAGAAAGTCGAGGACTTCGTTGACTTCGACGTGGCTGCCGCTACTGACCCGGTCGGAAAGGCGGCGCATCTGCTCCAGCAACTGCCGGTGCTGGGCGTCGATTTCCGCCACGCCGATGGAAAATTCCTCGCGCCATTCCGGAATCAGGTCGAGTTCGCCGGTGCCTTCGTGCTCGCCGCTGGCCAGATAGCGCTCGCAGCGTTCGATGTACAGCTCGACCACCGAGTCCGTCGGCCCCGCAGCGCGGCATTGCTGCAGCAGGGCGCGCGAGCGTTCGATGTCGCGCAGGTGATAGCAGGCGATGGCATGTCCGAACTGGGACAGGGTGCGCCGCTTGGCATCCCGCAGTTCGGCGGGGTCGGCGTCGAACACCTCATAGACCGTTTGGGGATGGATCTTCCCCTTGACCCGCATGCGGTCGATCAGGCGGATCGAGTAGCGCGAGGCGTCGGCCAGCCCGTACAGGGTATGTTCGCTGATCAGCAGCGGCGCGCCATAGATCCGGGTGATGCTTTGCAGTCGCGACGCGACATTCACCGTGTCGCCGATCACCGTGGTTTCCATGCGGTTCTGCGCGCCTATGGTGCCCAGCATGGTGATGCCCGAATTGAGGCCGACGCCGATGCGCAGCGGGTAATAGCTGGCGCGCTGGCGCCCGTCGTTGTAGCGTTCAAGATTGCGCAACATGCCGATGGCCGCACGCAGGCCGTCGTCGCTGCCGCCGGGAAACAGCGCCATGATGCCGTCACCGACGAACTTGTCGATGAATCCGCCGAAGCGCTCGATGATGGGGCCGACTTCGCCCAGGTAGGAATTCAGGAAGCGAAAATTCTCCTGCTGGTTCATCGATTCCGACAGCGTGGTGAAATCGCGGATATCGGAAAACAGCACGGTCAATGCCTGGTCGGCGTGCTGGCCAAGGCGCGCCTGGAGGATGCTGTTGGCGCCCATCAGCTTCATGAACTGGCTCGGCACGAACAGCCGATAGGCCAGTTCGGTCAGCGCCAGTTCGTTGCGGGTGCGCTCGTGCGCTGCCTTCTCCTGCTCCAGCGCCGTGCGCAGGTCTTCGATTTCGCGTTCGCCAGCGGGCGCGTTCATGATTCGCATCCTGAAAATGACGGCATGCGGTGGGGTTGCAGGATCGCGGCGCCGTCGCGGCTCTGGTGGCCCAAACCGCCAATCCCACGAAAATATTAGACCATTATTTTTGTAAGGATATTGCGGCGCATCAATAGCGCGAGGATTTTCCGGGTGCTCCCGGCGGCGCTCGCCGTGCCGCCAGCGCCAACTCTTGGCGGCGCAGAGCCCTAATTCAGCACCAGCACGCCGCGCTTGAGGCCGGAGTCTTCCGGATGCGTGGAATTAAACCCAGCTACATGGCGAGCCCTACGGGCATTCGGTCCGGCCGTCAATTCGTCCAAGGCCGGAGAGCCGACCTAAACCTTCAGCGCCAATTGCGCTGGCGATCCTGCCGGCTCTGTCGCCAGCTTTCTCGGCCGGCCGCGTGGCTTGACTTCGCGGCGCTGCCCGGTCGTCCGTTCGATGCTGTCGAGAAAGCGGGAATTTCCGAGCGGCTGCCCCTGATCCAGCGCCATGCGGATATCGCCGATCGCATCGGCATCGAGTTCCGCGCGGAACAGCGCGCGGTAGGCCGCAAGGCGTGCGGCCTCGGTCCGACCCAGGACGCTTCATGCCGCGTCAGCAAGGGGTCGGGTTGCCCCAGCCCGTTCGCCCGATAGCTGCTCCAGCGATAGTGCGCAGGATCATCCACCATCGCGGCGCGTACCGGATTGAGTTCGATATAGCGCTGGCACAGCAGCAGGTAGGCGTCGGCCTGCACCAGTGAGGACTTGTAGCGGCTGTCCCACAGGGTGCCGGTGCGACGGTAAGTCTTGTTGATGTAGTGCACGTAGCGCCGGCCCAGCGAGATCACCAGTTGCGTCACGGCTTCCGGCGCGGGCGGCGTCAGCAGCAGATGCACGTGGTTGGTCATCAGAACATAGGCGTGCAGTTGGCAGCCGCTGGTCTTGAGCGCTTCGCCGAGCCAGTGGCGATAGGCGTGGTAGTCGTCCTCGCCGAAGAAGCAGGCGTCGCGGTTGTGCCCGCGTTGCACGATGTGCAGCGGGATGCCGGCGAGATGGATGCGGGGGCGGCGGGGCATGATGGGAATTGTAGCCGGTCAGTTTAATTCGAGCCCCTTTGATTCCAAGCCGTTCAGGATGTCTTGCTGGGTCAGCCAGCCGGCCGGAGGTAACCGGCCGACGCGGCTTTAGGCGTCGGTCCGGTTCACCGCCAGCCTTGTTCCCGCATGACGCAATGATCGCAAGAGTCGACGCTGGATGCGCCTTGCGTGCCTGGGATTCCGTTTCGCGGGCAGGCAACGGCGATCAATGCGGCGATGACGATCAATGCGCCGGCGGACCTTTTGATCCCCCCGGCGATGCCAACTCCATTCGAGCTTGGCCAATTTTGTGTCGATCCCTGAACCTCAAATCCTGCTACAGTTCAAGGCAGCGAGCCGCTTGTCGCCAGCGACGAAGAAGACAGTGCCGAATTTGTTGGTGGGTTTGATTCTCAGGCCGGCGGCGCTGCGATGGGATTCAACTCGCAGCCCCACTAAACCGAGGACGCGCGAGCTGTTCAGGAGCCATGCCATGGAACACATGATTCAGTTGCACATCGAGAAGTTGCCGGAGGGTGTCTATCTGGCCACCAGCGACGAGGTGCAGGGTTTGATCGCCCAAGGGCGCACACTGCAGGAAACCGTGGAGATTGCCCGCGACGTGGCCAAGAAGTTGATCGAGTCGCAGACCGACGTGACCGATGCTTCGCTGCCGCCGCTGACCGAGTCCTTCGACTATCCCCTCATTGTGGCGGTCTGATGGGACGGTTGGCGGGCTTCAGTTATCGGGAGATCGTCAAGCGGCTCAAGCAACTGGGCTTCGAGTTTCATCGCCAAGCGGCGGGCAGCCATGAAATCTGGCTCAACGCAGCGAGCAATCGTTACACCACCATCCCCAATCACCCCGGCGACATGCCCGAAGGCACTCTGCGCGCCATCCTCAAGCAAGCCGATGTCGACACGGAAAGGTTCTTGCAAAGAAGCTGAGCGCAGGCAATACGCGCCTGAAGCTTTGGCCTTGCAGCGTATTCCAAATAAATTCGAGCCTGGCTCTGAGGTTTCCCCACGAATCATGATGCGACAGTAGGGGGGGGAAGACAGGCAGCCCTGGCCTGTTCACGCAGGCGCTGTAGGTAGGCCAAGGGATTCCCGATTTTTCGCATCAAGACAGGAGAGGCGATCACACGTGTCGCCATAGTCAGCACCGAGATCTCTGCTCGATCATGATGCTTGGCCTGTTTGCGGGTGATCAGTTCAAGTTGTAGCTGTATCGCCTTGACCGCCTCGCCGATCAAGCGTTTCGCGATGCTCGCGATGTGGCCGATCAACAGCAACGCTTCGAGCCGACGTTGCCCATGCGAGCGTGAGCGTGTCAGCCCCAGGCCCAGCCTCTCGTTCTTGGTGTCCCGAAAACCCTGTTCTATCTTCATGCGTTGCGCGTAGAGACGCACAATCGCTTCCGCTGAGAAGTTCGCCAATCCCGGCGAACATGAGAGCAACCATGGCTCACGGGCCGCCGCCGCGATCTTCTTCGATTGGCTGTTGCCGTGCGTCTTGCCGCTGGGGTAACGCCGCTTTCTGGCCTGTGGCAGGCGCTTGATGCGCACGAGGCGGCAACGGTTGGGCTTGTTGCGCGTGCTGTCAAATATCCCCAAGTCTTCGCCGGTCGCGCACGCGTCAGCATAGAGCGCCTTGGCCGGAAACCAGCGCAGACTCTTCTTGTTGGCAGCCGCCGCCTGACCGACCTCGACGCGGCAGACAAACTCCCGGTTCCTTATTCGCCCTACCCAATCCCAGCCTTGCCCGTTGACCAGTGCGAACCAGGTGCCGCGAAATCCGGCGTCGGTCAGAATGATCGGTGCAAAGGACTGCGCCGGAAGTACGCAGGCCAAGCGTTCGAGAAAGCGTCGATGGACGGCGTAAGCGGCCAGATGTTTGCGCGGATGAACTTCTTCATAGAGCGTGATCGACCGTCCTTCGACCACGACCGAAGCGCGTAGCCAGTGCCAAGCCATGTCTGCCGAGAGGCTGGACCAGTCAACGACGATGAGCAAGGGACTGGCGCCTTGTAGCCATTGGGCCGCCAGCGTTCGGTAGATATCGAGATGCTCAGCGGCGAAGGCGGGGTTGCCCAAGAAACGATCCACGGCTTTCACCCGATGCCGTACCGTGGTTGGCGAGGCACTGCCCAGCGCCAGTTGCGTTAAGGCCAGGGCTTGGCCGTTCACGGCCGCATTGCTCAGATCTACCAGTCGCTGCCAGCGCGTTGCGTGCATGTAGTCTTTGCAATCGGAGAGAACTCTCGACACAATCGTCGTGGTTCGCATGGCGGGATTCCTTGAAGGTTTGGTCACTGACAAGGATAAATACCCTCGTCATGCGAACTCCCGCACAACAACGACTCAATAACAATCCTTTTTACCCATACGTCGTCGGTAACCCACTATTCCTTCAGCAATTTTCGTGGGGAAACCTCAGGGCCAGGCTCGAATATCCGGAGCCTCGTCCTTCCGATTCCGTCAAAATATCGAATGACGTGGAGATTAGCCCATACGGATCGTCTTATCAATTCTTGGTAATACGGACAGGATGTCGGCCAGATAAATGCGGGGGGCGGCGGGGCATGAGGGGGATTGTAGCAAGTCAGTTTAATTTGAGCCTGGCCCTGAGGTTTCCCCACGAAAATTGCTGAAGGAATAGTGGGTTACCGACGACGTATGGGTAAAAAGGATTGTTATTGAGTCGTTGTTGTGCGGGAGTTCGCATGACGAGGGTATTTATCCTTGTCAGTGACCAAACCTTCAAGGAATCCCGCCATGCGAACCACGACGATTGTGTCGAGAGTTCTCTCCGATTGCAAAGACTACATGCACGCAACGCGCTGGCAGCGACTGGTAGATCTGAGCAATGCGGCCGTGAACGGCCAAGCCCTGGCCTTAACGCAACTGGCGCTGGGCAGTGCCTCGCCAACCACGGTACGGCATCGGGTGAAAGCCGTGGATCGTTTCTTGGGCAACCCCGCCTTCGCCGCTGAGCATCTCGATATCTACCGAACGCTGGCGGCCCAATGGCTACAAGGCGCCAGTCCCTTGCTCATCGTCGTTGACTGGTCCAGCCTCTCGGCAGACATGGCTTGGCACTGGCTACGCGCTTCTGTCGTGGTCGAAGGGCGGTCGATCACGCTCTATGAGGAAGTCCATCCGCGCAAGCATTTGGCCGCTTACGCCGTCCATCGACGCTTTCTGGAACGCTTGGCCTGCGTACTTCCGGCACAGGCCTGCGCACCGATCATTCTGACCGACGCCGGGTTTCGCGGCACCTGGTTCGCGTTGGTCAAAGGGCAAGGCTGGGATTGGGTAGGGAGGATAAGGAACCGGGAGTTTGTCTGCCGCGTTGAGCTCGCTCAGGCGGCGGCAGCCAACAAGAAGAGTCTGCGCTGGTTTCCGGCCAAGGCGCTCTATGCTGACGCATGTGCGACGGGTGAAGACTTGGGGATATTTGACAGCACGCGCAACAAACCCAACCGGTGCCGACTCGTGCGCATCAAGCGCCTGCCACAGGCCAGAAAGCGGCGTTACCCCAGCGGCAAGACGCACGGCAACAGCCAATCGAAGAAGATCGCGGCGGCGGCCCGTGAGCCATGGTTGCTCTCATGTTCGCCGGGATTGGCGAACTTCTCAGCGGAAGCGATTGTGCGTCTCTACGCGCAACGCATGAAGATAGAACAGGGTTTTCGGGACACCAAGAACGAGAGGCTGGGCCTGGGGCTGACACGCTCACGCTCGCATGGGCAACGTCGGCTCGAAGCGTTGCTGTTGATCGGCCACATCGCGAGCATCGCGAAACGCTTGATCGGCGAGGCGGTCAAGGCGATACAGCTACAACTTGAACTGATCACCCGCAAACAGGCCAAGCATCATGATCGAGCAGAGATCTCGGTGCTGACTATGGCGACACGTGTGATCGCCTCTCCTGTCTTGATGCGAAAAATCGGGAATCCCTTGGCCTACCTACAGCGCCTGCGTGAACAGGCCAGGGCTGCCTGTCTTCCCCCTACTGTCGCATCATGATTCGTGGGGAAACCTCAGAGCCTGGCCCCAATGGCACTACCTTAAGAAATAGCACCGATAAACCAATGAGAT
>NZ_JASJPC010000036.1:0-84036 GCF_031426875.1 Sulfuritalea sp. | reverse complement strand
TGGCGTACGACGCCGGACATGGCTCAACATAATCGAGGCATCTACATAATCGGCCAAAGCGGCTGATCGAATTCACGTCTGCATATGGCCGCTGCAGGTAGCGACGCGGCCTTTCGGAAAACGCGCATTTTTGGACACACTCTCTTCCAGGAAAATGCCTGCGGACTTGCGCAAGGGCAGATAGCCGATGTCCGTCGGCGCACCAACTGGAGATGGCTTTCAATGGCCATGCCGGTGACGGTGCAATCTTCAACGCTACATCTCGGAGGTGCCCCCTTGCCCACGTTCGGGCTATCTTCACCTAGGGCCCAGAAGCACCAGCAGAGCTGCGATCGCGGGTCTGCAAAGTCGCCTTTGCTATGCTGGCGCCTTTCCACTTTTCGCTGGCCGGCGCCGCTGCCTGGGCCGGCGAGCCCAATTTACGGAGTGGCTCCCATGGCCTCTATGCAAGAACAGTTTTTGAAAGCCGGTCTGGTCGACAAGAAGAAAGTCAATCTGGCCAAACAGGAAAAGAATAATCAGAAAAAAGTCGAGCGCCAGACCGGCACACAAAATGTCGAAGATGTGCGCCTGGCTGCACTCGAAACGCAACGCAAGAACGCCGAGCGGGCCCGCGAACTGAATGCCCAGCGCGATGCGGCCACCACCCAAAAGGCGATCGTGGCGCAAATTGTCCAAATGGTGCAGAAAAATCGTCAGAGCAAGGGTGGCGGCGACATTGCTTACAATTTCACCCACGGCAACAAGATCAAGCGGCTGTATGTGTCGCCTGCGGTCCAGGCGCATTTAATGGCCGGGCGCCTGGTGATCGTCTGCCAGGGCGACGCCACCGAATTGGTACCCAAGGTTATCGCGGACAAGATCGCCGAGCGCGATCCCTCGCTCGTCGTGCGCGTGAACAAGACCAGCGCAGAGGTCGATGCGGACGATCCCTATGCCGCCTTCCAGATTCCGGACGACTTGATGTGGTAGCTCGGTCGGCCCGCCTGGCGCGGACCGGGCAATGCGGCAAGTGCCGGATGGTTGCATAGTTGCTTCAAGGCCAGAATCATCTCCAGCACCAAGCGCTGGCTCTTGAAGGTATCGGATTCGCCGGAAATGGCTTTGAGGTCAGAGGCCCTATCGTTACCGGTACTCATTGCATTTCTTGTCTGGTCGATCACACTGGCTCCTGGGGGCCTCTGTCTGAATACGGCCATCAGCCGACGCTGGGGATTTTTCTCCATTGCGGCCGTTCAACCTGGCCCGTTCTCCATAGCAGCCATTCAGACAGATCCACCAATTTTCCCGTCTGAATTTCTGCTATGCAGTGGCTCGGGCCATTGACTATGCCGAAGGCATGCGACTTGACCGGGTGGTGTCAGAAGTTGGCTTGCCGCTCAAATGGGTGGCACTTCATTCAGGCGGTCGATCATGATGTCTCCGGGCTTCCATTCGCCATTGCGAATGGATTCAATAATTTTGCGCTTGACTTCCTTGTAGAGAGGCGCGCCGGATGGATTGAAGCCGACCAATCGTTCAACCATGACCTGTTCCTCGTCTGATTTGATTGCCGAGTATAACCAAATTATCATGATAACTAAATCACCCGAGTCATACAGGTCATACAGTTGACTAGTACAAATGGCGTGTCTAGTATCCATCTACAGCCTGTGTGCGGCTGCCAAACAAGGAGAGGGAAATGATTGACTTTGTAGTGCATGAGGACGGCGACTCGGTCGGCACGATCGTCGTTGAGGGCGTGAAGGCAGGTGCGAAGCTGACCGGTTGGGTCATGGAACAGGACCAGACAATCGCGGTGAAGACCGTGAGCGATATCCCGATCGGCCACAAGATCGCGCTCAAGGATCTGGCGAACAACGATACGGTGATCAAGTACGGCGTTGATATTGGCCGCACTGTCGCGCCGATAAAGGCGGGCGAGCACCTGCACGTGCACAACGTCAAGACCAAGCGTTGGTAGGCGGCGCTACCTTTACCAGCATCCAATCCTAGGACAAAGAGAATGATCACCAAAGACACAACGATTCAGGGCTACCGGCGCGAAAACGGCCGTGTGGGCGTTCGTAACCACGTCATCATCCTGCCGGTCGATGACATCTCCAACGCCGCATGCGAGGCGGTAGCCAACAACATCAAGGGCACGATGGCATTGCCCCATCCTTACGGCCGACTGCAGTTCGGCGCTGACCTGGACCTGCATTTCCGCACCTTGATTGGCACCGGCGCGAATCCCAACGTTGCCGCGGTGGTCGTCATCGGTATCGAAGAGGGCTGGACCAAACTCATCGTCGATGGGATCGCCAAGACAGGCAAGCCGGTAGTTGGTTTCTCAATTGAACTTCACGGTGACCATGACACGATTATGCGGGCCTCGAAAGCGGCGCGCGAACTGGTCCAGTGGGCGTCGGAAAAGCAGCGGGAAGCATGTTCCGTTTCCGATCTGTGGGTCTCTACGAAGTGCGGCGAATCCGACACGACTTCTGGCTGTGGCGCCAACCCGACGGTCGGTAATGCGTTCGACAAGCTCTATGCTCTCGGTTCCACGCTGGTCTTCGGCGAAACGACGGAGCTTACGGGTGGCGAACATCTGGTAGCTGCCCGCTGTCGCACGTCCGCAGTGAAAGATCAGTTCATGAAAATGTTCAACGGCTACCAAGACGTGGTCAATCGCCACAAGACTTCTGATCTTTCGGACTCCCAGCCAACCAAGGGCAACATCGCGGGTGGTCTGACAACCATCGAGGAAAAAGCGCTGGGCAATATCCAGAAGATTGGCAAGAAATGCATGGTCGACGGCGTTCTCGATAAAGCAGAAGCGCCAACTGGTCCGGGCTTGTGGTTCATGGATTCCTCTTCGGCGGCGGCGGAGATGGTTACGCTGTGCGCGGCGGCAGGTTATGTGGTCCACTTCTTCCCGACCGGCCAAGGCAACATCATTGGCAACCCGATCCTGCCTGTGATCAAGCTCTGCTCCAATCCCAGGACAGTGCGCACAATGGCGGAACACGTCGATGTGGATACATCTGGAATTCTCCAGCGCGAGATGAACATGGATCAGGCAGGCGACAAGTTGCTCGAATGCATGCTGCGCACCGCTAATGGCCGACTCACGGCAGCCGAAGCACTCGGGCACCGCGAGTTCGTGCTCACGCGTTTGTATGAAAGTGCCTGATCGCATCGACCCAAGGTCGCGAGCGAAATCCGGCGAAAATTGACCGGCTTGCAAAAAGCGCCCGCAGAGGCGCGCAACCCGGAATCGGCACTACACAATAATCATTGGAGGAGAACACCATGAAATTAGGATCCCTACTGGCCGCTTCTACGGCCGCGACGCTGCTGACTCTTGGCAGCGTGGCGCGTGCCGAGGTCGACGAACTCAAGATTGCCGAGCAATACGGCATCAGCTACCTGCCCTTGTTGATCATGGAAGATCAGAAGCTGATCGAAAAGCATGCAAAGGCGGCGGGCATCACCAACCTCAAGGTCGGCTGGTCCAAGTTCGCTGGCGGCAACGTGATGAACGATGCTCTGCTCTCCAACAGTCTGCACATCGCCACCGGCGGCGTCGCGCCCTTCACCACGCTGTGGGCACGCACCCGTGACAACTACCAGGTCAAGGGCATCGCCGCGCTGAATTCGATGCCGCTCTATCTCAACACCCGCAATCCCAACGTTAAGTCGCTGAAGGATCTGAGCGAGAAGGACAAGATCGCCCTGCCGGCGGTCAAGGTCTCGATACAAGCCGTAACACTGCAAATGGCCGCCGAACAGGCCTTCGGCGCCGGTCAGCACAACAAGCTCGACTCGCTGACGGTTTCCATGAGCCACCCCGACGGACAGGCCGCGCTCCTGGCGGGCAACGGCGAGGTTACGGCCCACTTCAGCGCGCCGCCTTTCCAGTACCAGCAACTGGCCAAGCCGGGCATCCGCAACCTGCTGAATTCTTACGAGGTCCTCGGCGGGCCGGGCACCTTCAACGTGATCTGGACTACCTCGAAGTTCTACCAGGAAAATCCGAAGATCTCCGCCGCCTTCGTTAAGGCCCTCGACGAGGCGATGGCCATGATCAACAAGGACAAGGCCTGGGCGGCCGAGGCCTATCTGCGGATCTCCAAGGATAAGGACACGCACGACAACATCCTGAAGATGCTCAACGATCCCAACATCATCTATACGACCACGCCGCAGAACGTCATGAAGTATGTAAACTTCATGTACAAGATCAACTCGATCAAGACCAAGCCCGTTTCGTGGAAGGACATGTTCTTCCCCAGCGCGCAGGATCTTTCCGGCAGCTAATCCTATTCCTGCATCGGCGAAACGCTTCCGACATTCAGGGATTTCAGAAGGATAGGCATGAACATAGATCAAAAGGGTTCTGGCCAAGTGGAGCCGTTGCTCGATGTGCGCGGCGTCACCCTCCAATACAAGACAAAAGAGCATCTCGTCACCGCTACCTACCGAGTTGACTTTAAGGTCTTCAAATCCGATCGCTACGTCCTGCTCGGTCCCTCGGGTTGCGGAAAGTCGACACTGCTGAAAGCGGTCGGCGGCTACCTGGCGCCGACCGAAGGCGAAATCCGACTCAAGGGCGCGGTGATCACCAAGCCCGGACCCGATCGCATGATGGTGTTCCAGGAATTCGACCAGCTAATGCCGTGGAAAACGGTTAGGGAAAACGTTTTATTTCCGCTGGTCGCGTCCGGCAAGCATGCGGGCCGGGCGGCCGAAGACAAGGCCATGCAGTACATCGAAAAGGTGAACCTGGTGAAGTTCGCCAATCACTACCCGCACATGCTGTCTGGCGGCATGAAGCAGCGTGTCGCCATCGCCCGCGGCATGGCGATGGAGCCGGACGTGCTGCTGATGGACGAGCCTTACGCCGCGCTCGATGCCCTGACCCGCCGCAAGATGCAGGAAGAGCTGCTGCAGCTGTGGGATGACACGCACTTCACGGTGATTTTCGTCACCCATTCGATTCCCGAGGCGATCAAGTGCGGCAACCGCATCCTCCTGCTTTCCCCGCACCCGGGCCAGGTCAAGGCCGAACTGGCCAGCGTGCCGCGCGATCCGCCCAATGCGGAAGCGGCGAAGGCGCTGGAAAACCGCATACACGACATGCTGTTTGTCGATGAGATCGAAGAACCCGAGGAGACGCAACATGCCTAACAAGGATGCCATGCTCATCGTGCGGCCGGAAATCCGCCACGAGCTGGTCGGCGCCGAAGCCTTCGGTGTAGTGGAAAAGCCGCTGTCCACCTTCGAGAAGCTCTACAACATCGGTGCCTTGCGCAAGGCGGCGATCCTGCTGGTGCTCGCCCTTGCTTGGGAGATCGGCGCGCGCTTGCTCGACAACGACCTGCTGTTTCCGACCTTCCTCGCCACCAACAAGGCCTTCATCAATGGCATCGCCAGTGGCGAACTCCTGATCAAGCTGTGGACCTCGCTCAAGGTGCTGCTTACCGGCTATGCGATCGGCATCGTGCTGGCTGCACTGCTGACGGCCATCGGCATTGCCTCGCGCATCGGCACCGATTTCCTGGAGACGCTGACGTCGATGTTCAATCCGCTGCCGGCGATTGCCCTTCTGCCAATCGCCCTGATCTGGTTCGGCCTCGGCAACGGCAGTCTGGTCTTTGTCCTGGTCCATTCGGTGCTGTGGTCGGTTGCGCTCAATACGCACTCGGGTTTCCTTGCGGTGTCTAACACGCTGCGCATGGTTGGCAAGAACTATGGCTTGGGCGGCTTTGCCTATGTCGCGCAGATTCTCATTCCGGCGGCATTTCCGAGCATTCTCACCGGACTGAAGATCGGCTGGGCCTTTGCCTGGCGCACGCTGATCGCCTCGGAACTGGTGTTTGGCGTCAGTTCGGGCTCGGGCGGCCTCGGCTGGTACATCTACGAGAACAAGAACCAGTTGGAGATCACCAACGTCTTCGCCGGACTCTTCATGGTGATCATGATCGGCCTCGCCGTGGAGAACCTGATCTTCCGTTACATCGAGAGCCGCACTGTGCGCAAGTGGGGCATGCAACATTGATCGCGGGGGAGCGGAGATGAAGATTGTCATAACGGAATTCATGGATATCGACGCGGTACGGACGCTGCAGGACCGCTTTGCAGTAAGCCACGAGCCGACGCTGTTTGACCGTCGCGCCGAACTGCTCGCGCTGCTCGCCGATGCGACGGCGCTGATCGTGCGCAACCGGACCCAAGTCGATGGCGAACTGCTCGCCGCCGCGCCACGGCTGCGCGTGGTTGGCCGGCTCGGCGTCGGCCTGGACAATATCGATGTTACCGCCTGTCGTGCGCGTGGCATCGAGGTCTTCCCGGCCACTGGCGCCAATGCGCTGGCGGTGGCGGAGTACGTTGTCGCCAGTGTCATGGTGCTGCTGCGCGGCGCCTACCTGTCCGGCGCGGCCGTCGCGGCGGGGCAGTGGCCGCGACAGGCGCTGTCCGAAGGCCGTGAAACGGCCGGACGTACGCTGGGCCTGGTCGGTTTCGGCGGCATTGGCCAGCTCACCGCCCGGCTCGCCCAGGCCATCGGCATGCGCGTGCTGGCCTGCGATCCCCTGCTGGCGGCTGATGCGCCGGCGTGGGCGGCAAGCGGCGTCGCGCATCGCGAACTCGAGCCGTTGCTGGCCGAGTCCGACGCGGTCAGCTTGCATGTACCATTGACGGCGCAGACGCGCGGACTGATCGATGCGAACCGCATCGGACTCATGAAGACGCAGGCGGTGCTGATCAATACCGCGCGCGGCGGCATCGTCGACGAGGCGGCCCTGGCACAGGCACTGCACAGCGGCAAGCTGGCCGGCGCGGCTCTCGATGTTTTCGATCATGAACCGCTGGCCGCCGGTTCGCCGCTGGCGACGGCGCCGAACCTGATCCTGACGCCACACATCGGCGGCGTCACCCGCGAATCGAACATCCGTGTCAGCACCCTGATCGCCGCGAAAGTGGCGGACTTCCTGCTGACCACTTGACACGCCAAAGCGACCATGCCCAAGGTATCCATCGAGCAATTGAACACTCTCGCCGGCGCCGCGCTGATGCGCGCCGGCGCATCGGCCGCAATGGCCCGCGCCACCGCTGCCGCGCTGGTGACGGCGGAGGCACAGGGTCTTGCCTCGCATGGCCTGTCGCGCGTGGCGCAGTATGCCGGTCACCTGCGCCATGGTCGGGTCAACGGCAACGCCGAACCGCGCGTCATCCGTGCCAAGGCCGCTGCCTGCCTGGTGGACGCTGACGAAGGATTGGCCTTTCCGGCCTGCGCACTGGCCATCAAAGAGGCGATCGCGCGTGCCCGCGAGTGCGGCGCGGCTTTTGCCGGCGTCACCCGCAGCCACCATTTCGGCGTCGCCGCCTACCACCTGGAAGCGGTCGCCGCCGCCGGCATGGTCGGTCTGGCCTTCGGCAATTCGCCGGCGGCGATGCCGGCCTGGGGCGGTCGCCGCCCGTTATTCGGCACCAACCCGATCGCGGCGGTGTTTCCGCGTCGTGGACAGGCGCCGCTGGTAATCGATTTATCGTTGTCGGAGGTGGCGCGCGGCAAACTGATGGTGGCGGCCAAGGCCGGCAAACCCATCCCCGCCGGCTGGGCGCTGGACAAGGCCGGCCAACCGACCACCGATCCCCAGGCCGGGCTCGACGGCATGATGCTGCCCGCCGGTGGCGTCAAGGGCGCCATGCTGGCCCTGGTGGTGGAACTGCTGTGCTGCGCCCTGACCGGCGCGGCCTTCGGCTTTGAAGCCGATTCCTTCTTCGCCGACGAAGGCAACCGGCCGCATATCGGTCAGGCTTTCCTGGTGGTGGATCCGGGAGCACTGGCGGGCGCCGAAGTGTTCGCCGAGCGCGTGGAAACCCTGGTGGCGGCGATGCTGCTCGATCCCGAGGTGCGCTTGCCCGGCTATCGTCGTCTCGAACTGCAACGCCGCGCCGAGACCGAAGGCATCGAGGTGGCGGCGCCGCTCTTAGAGCAGCTACGCGCGGCACCGGTAGGCTGAAGCGGGCGAACCCGCCGCGCACCTGCCGCCGATGGATTTGCCCCTGGAAACCCTGGCCGGCGCGGCGTTGATCGTCTTGCTCGCCTACACCGTGTTCGGCCTCAGCGGTTTCGGCTCCTCGATCACCGCCATGCCGCTTTTGGCGCAACTGTTCCCGCTTCGCTTCGCGGTGCCCTTGATGCTGATTCTCGACATCGCCGCCACCCTGCTGCTGGGCTTGAAGAATCGTGGCGCGGTGGAGCGACGGGAACTGCTGCGCCTGATCCCCTTCGTGCTGGTCGGCATGGTGTTCGGCGTGACGTTGCTGGTGAACGCGCCGGAGCGCGCGCTGCTGTTCCTGCTCGGCAGCTTCGTGCTGGCCTATGCCGGCTGGAGCCTGCTGTTCCGTCGCGGCACGCAGACCACTATCGCCACCGGCTGGGCTGTGCCGCTGGGGACAGTCGGCGGCGTGTTTACCGCGCTGTTCGGCACTGGCGGGCCGGTCTACGTGATCTACCTGGCCGGCCGGCTCCATGACAAAACGGTGCTGCGGGCGACCATCGGCACGCTGATCCTCATCACCGGCGTATCGCGACTGGTCCTGTTCGGCGGCGCTGGGCTATATACGCAGGAAGGACTGCTCCTGCTCGCCGCCGGCTTGCTGCCCTGTGCCATGCTCGGGCTCTACATCGGTAGCCGCCTGCACCACAGCCTGCCGCTGGAGCGGGTGGTGCAGGGAGTGTGGGCGATTCTGATCTGTGGCGGCGTCAGCCTGGTCTGGCGCAGCCTGCGCGGCTGACCCCGACCGAGGCGTTTGTTACAGGATCGTCTGGCCGGGGGCTGGACGCGGCTGAAGCGTACCGGTTCGCGGGAGTGCGCCGGTTCCGATAAGCGCCGCCGCCACAACTTCGTTCAAAGGATCAATGGATACATTGTCCATGGCGGTTCTGGAATTCTGAGCAGCCGACGAGAAGATCGTCTGACTCATGACGCTGCCATTGAATCGGAGCAATATTCATAGGCGTGCGTGAGTACGTACGAATAGCGCAGTTCCACCGGCTGATCCTTGAACGAGAATGCTATCCGTATTACCTGCAGCAGAGGATCGCCGACCTTCACACCGAGCAGACGGGCCCTGAGGGCGTCTGCGCTCACAGCCCGAACGCGTTCTTGGGTGCGAACGACGGTAACGCCGAAACCTTCCTGGTAGAGCTGGTACAGGGTGGCCGAGCGTTCCCGTAAGGTCCGCTCGGTAAGCCGCGAGAATAGCTGCTCCGGCAGCAGAATCTCGTCGACCACGACCGGGTTGCGGCCAAGTTCGAGCTTGTTGACGAAACGGAATAGGCGCGAACCTGGGTCAAGGTGAAGCATGGACATTGCAACCGGGTCGGCCTTCACCTTGCTGAATTCCATGAGTTCGACTTTCGGGTATTCCTTGTGGCCGTCCTGGCGGACAACGTGGAAGAAGGTGAACAGGTAGCGATCTTGATTGTGCGTAGCGACGAAGGTGCCGCGACCTTGATGCCGTATCAGGAAGCCTTCGCCCGACAGATCGTCGACCGCCTTGCGGATGGTGCCCATGCTTACGGCGAAGCGTTCGCAGAGTTTTTTTTCCGACGGAATGACCTCTCCGGGCTTCCATTCGCCATTGCGAATGGATTCAATAATTTTGCGTTTGACTTCCTTGTAGAGAGGCGCCCCGGATGGATTCAAGCCGACCAGTCGCTCAACCATGACCTGTTCCTCGTCTGATTTGTTTGCCGAGTATAACCAAATTCCCATGATAACTAAATCATACAAGTCATACAAGTCATACAAGTCATACTGTCGACTAGCGCGAGTGGCGTGTCTAGTATTCGTTTACGGCCTGTGTATGGCTGCCAAACAAGGAGACGGAAATGATTGACTTTGTAGTGCATGAGGACGGCGACTCGGTCGGCACGATCGTCGTTGAGGGCGTGAAGGCAGGTGCGAAGCTGACCGGTTGGGTCATGGAACAGGACCAGACAATCGCGGTGAAGACCGTGAGCGATATCCCGATCGGCCACAAGATCGCGCTCAAGGATCTGGCGAACAACGATACGGTGATCAAGTACGGCGTTGATATTGGCCGCACTGTCGCGCCGATAAAGGCGGGCGAGCACCTGCACGTGCACAACGTCAAGACCAAGCGTTGGTAGGCGGCGCGATTCAGGGCTACCGGCGCGAAAACGGCCGTGTGGGCGTTCGTAACCACGTCATCATCCTGCCGGTCGATGACATCTCCAACGCCGCATGCGAGGCGGTAGCCAACAACATCAAGGGCACGATGGCATTGCCCCATCCGTACAGCAATTCAATCGAAAACCGGCCACATCGAGCCAGTGAATTTCCTAAGCGATACCTTTCCGCGATTGTTTCGCATTCAGGGGCCGATGTATTCGGGTAATGTCCAAGCCGTTAAGCGTCTCTACGCCCTGTAAGCGTGAACAGCTATTCATTTGGGAATCGCATGCATTGCTTACGTCAATATGGTTTCCCCCGGCCTTACCCGCAGGAATTCGACCGGATTGCGTGAAATCCGAAGTTCGTTTTCAATCTGGCGCACCACGGTGTGACTGGACTTGTGCAGATCGCTGGTCTCGGGGAAGTCCTCACGGAAATGGGCACCGCGCGAATCCTCCCTCTCCAGCGCAGCCATTGCAATGACCCGGCTCACAGCAATCAGGTTCTTCAGGTTGAGCCAATCATGCCAAGCCAGGTTGAAGGCGGGGTCGTCACGGCCGACGCCGATGAGCGAAAGCTCGGCGTCGAGCCGGGCGAGTCCTTCCTGGCCGCGCCGCAAGCCTTCCGCCGTGCGCAAAATGCCGACATCGCTCCACATAAGCTCGTACAGGGCTTCGCGAATTGCCTCCATGTCGCCCGCAGCCTGGCGCAGTGGTGCCGAGTGTTGCATCACACCCTGCTTGATCGCGGCCTCATCCGGAGAACGCAGTTGCACATTACTCTTCACCCAGGCCGCCATGCTGTCGCCCGCGATACCGCCGAAAACGGTGGAGTTGGCGACGCCGTTGCCACCGAGACGATTGGCACCATGCACGCCGCCCGTGTCCTCGCCCGCGGCAAACAGTCCTTTCAGCGGAGTCGTGCAGTCCACTCGGAACTCCACGCCACCCATCATGTAGTGCGCCGTGGGCACGACCTCAACCAATCCGCTGGCCAGATCAAAGCCGCAGTCGGAGCAGCGGTCCACCATGCCCTTGAATTGCTTGCGCACGTTATCCGGACCAAGATGTCCCATTGAGATGTAAAGCCCGCCATTTGGGGTGGTATTGCCAGCGCGCATCTCGGTGAACATAGAGCGTGAAACAATGTCGCGAGTGGCGCGCTCGTTCCGCGGGTCGTACTTGTGCATGAAGCGCTGCTTGTCGCCGCCCAGTAGGTATCCGCCAGCGCCGCGCAGACCTTCCTCGATGATCGTGCCTGTGATGCGCATTCCTACTCCGGCCAGCACGCCGGTAGGGTGAAACTGAACCATCTCCATGTCGCGCAAGGGCAGCCCTGCACGTAGCGCCATGGCCAGACCGTCGCAGCTCTTGTCGCCAGAGGGGGTGTGGTACTTGTACATGGTGGGCCCCCCCCCAGTTGCCAGAAGCACCGCCTTGGCCTGCACGAACACAAATTCGCCCGTGCGCATGTCGATCATCAGCACGCCCGCTAGGGCCGTTCCATCAGGCGTCTTGATCAGCTCGATGGCCCGATATTCCTCCAAGCGCTGAATATTGCGTGCCCACACTTGTTCAGCTAGACGATTGATGATTTCAATTCCGGTCAGGTCGCCTTTGTGCACCGTGCGGTCGAAAGTTTGGCCGGCAAACGCCTTTTGATGCACCGTGCCGTCAGGGTTGCGATCGAAGAAGCAGCCGAGCTCGTTCTCGAGTTCATGGATGCGCTCGACCGCCTTGGTGACCAGAGTCCACGCGAGATTCTGGTCGGACAGCCATTTGCCTCCCTCGATCGTGTCCATAAAGTGGCGCTCAACGGAGTCGCCCTCGGCAAGGGCAACGTTATACCCACCTTGGACCATGCGTGTGCAGCCACACTTGCCTAGCAATCCCTTTACTGCGACCGTGATCGACAGTGAGGGATCGGCCTGATGCGCGTGCAACGCGGCAAATAAGCCGGCACCACCTGAGCCGAGAATCAGGATGTCAGTCTGTATCCGCTTTACGTTCATGCCGATTTGACTCCTAGACCGGCGAGCACCTGGGCGCGCCTACCCTGAGCATCCTCTCGCACGACGCTAAAAAGGCTACCTCCGTGACTGTCCATGGCAACCAGTAGTGGACCGAAATTGTGGATACGGAACTTCCAAAGCGACTCGGGGTTTAGATCGTCGAGGTCGACATCCTCAATTTGTTCAATCCAGGTCGTTTCGAGCGCCGCCGTACCGCCGACGATGGCGAGATAAGCGCCTCCCAACTCCTTGAAAGCGGTTTTCGAGGCTTCGCGCAACCCGCCTTTGCCAATAATCAAACGCACGCCACACTGGGTCATCAATGGCCGCGTGAAGCGCTCCATGCGGTCAGAGGTAGTCGTGCCGATGCATATCGGCGCGTACCCAGCCGGATATGTGACGCTCTTATCGACCTTCCTCACGTTGGGTGCCGTATGGATTACAGCGTGACCATCTAGGTCGAACCGCGTCTTACGCCCGCGGTCGAACAGATGAATTTGTGTTGCATCGCGGATACCAAATAGCGTCGATTGCAGGGTCACGGTGTCGTTAACGCGAAGTTGACGGACTTGTACTTCGCTGACAGGAGTGGTGAGTTCGAAATGTGCCATATTTAGAATCCGTAGCTGACGCCTTCCGGCGTAAAGATCGCCCGTGCGCGGCGGGCGGAATGACATTGCATGTTGACCGCGATCGGGTTCATCGTGATGTGCGTGGCGGCCAATTCGATATGTACAGCAAAGGCAGTTGAGTCGCCGCCGAGCCCCTGAGGACCGATACCCAGTTGGTTAACGGCCGAAGAGAGCTGCTTTTCAAGCTCGGCACCATCTGGGTCGCTGCAGCAAGTACCGAGGGCGCGGGTCGCAGCTCGTTTGGCCAGCGCCACGCACAAATCGGAAGTTCCCCCGAGGCCGACACCGACTATCGTGGGCGGGCAGGGCTTTCCTCCGGCCCCCAGCACGCAGTCGATGACGAATGTCTTGATGGCGTCGACGCCCTCGGCGGGGATGGCCATCTTGAGAAAAGAGTTGTTCTCGGATCCGCTACCTTTGGGCACCATCATGATCGAGAGCATCTCGGGAGTATCGGTGAAATCGATATGGATGACCGGTACCTCGATGCCGCAGGAACTATGCTCGTTTTTGCGAGTCAGCGGATGCACGACGGACGAGCGTAGCGGATGCTCCCGCGTTGCGCGCTCGCAACCCTTACGAATCGCTTGCGTCAATGCGTATCCATCCACATCAACGCCGCTGCCAATCAGTATGTTGTAGATCGGCAGGCCAGTGTCCTGGCAAAGCAAGTTGTTCGTGTCCTCGGCGACCTGAATATTGGTCACCATGGTCGCTAGAATATTCTGGGCGGTAGAGCCACTTTCGCCTGCCACCAAGTGGTTGAAGCCTGCCTTGATATCTGGAGGCAGTACCTTCAGCGCCCGGATGTACAACTCCTTGGCAGCCTCTTCAACAATCATCAAATCGATTTTCATATTTTTCTATCTTTCGACCAATTCGGTTTAGTGACGCGGAAGGGACTAACTGATTAATGCAAGTGCAAAAGCCAGGCTTGTAGCAATGCCGAACCCCAAGGTGCCAGCGATCCAGTTCTTCCGCAGCCCTGACCACGGGCCGAATTCGACCAAGAGAATCCGCACGCCGCCCATCATATGCAATGCGAGCAGGAGCACCAGACCCCATTCACCGAACTTGAACAACGCCTGGTCGGTAAATCTGAGAAATCCGTCAAGTGCCACTTCCCCTTGGATCGCCAAGCCCATTGCCCAGAAGTGCACCGGCAGAAATGCGGCGAGAGCGAGTCCCGATACACGGTGGACCACGAAAGCCCAATAGGCGGGATGATTGCGGGCGCGAAAATCGTTAATGCGTGTCATGCTGCGACCACCCCATAGACGGTCCGCAGACCCATGATCGCAATGAGGGCGCTAAAGAGGCCTGCGCCAATCGTGACCTTGGATCCGCGCCACCCTGCCCACTCCTCAGCAATCGCCACCAGACCGATCGGTACATGCACTGCGCAGGCCAGGACCAACAGAGTGTAGAGGGAGGCGAACAATCGACTTCCATGAGTGCGGCCAAGAATCTCGGCAGCGCTGAGTCCGCCACGTACGGCATAGATCATGACAGCCAAGTGACCCAGCACACATACGGCCATTACCATCGCGCTTGCCCGCTGCCAGTACCAAAGTTTGGCTTGCGTTCTCGAACTTGTCATATCTCCCCCCTCAATGCGGCCATCGCCACAAGCATCTTCAGGCCAGCTATGCCAGCCGTCGGTTCGATCTGTTTCGGGCAGCGCTCGGAGCATGAGCCAAGGCTATGGCAAGAGTTGCAACCCGCGTCGCCCGCGACCACTTTCAGACGCTCGGTCTGCTGGATATCCCGCACATCATTGACGAGAGTCCACGCCCTGTTGAGAGCAGCCGGCCCGAGATATTCCGGGCGCCATCCCACAACATCGCAGGAGGCATAGCAAACGCCGCAGCCAATGCACTCGATCCCTGCATTGGCGGCGATGCGTTCCTTTGATTTCGGGTCGACCCGCGCAAATTCGTCCTGACGATTTTGCTTGCCTTTAAATTGTCCTTTGGCCCGCGCCCCCTTGTCGAAGAACTCGCGCATATCGGTAACAAGATCCTTGATGATGGGCAAGTGCGAGAGAGGTGCGATTTCAAGCCGGCCATCTTTTTCAACCTTGGAGACATTAGTCCGACAAGTCCAGCGTGCGACACCATTCACGGTCATTGCGCAAGAGCCACACATGCCAACACGGCAGGCAAAGCGGTAGGCAAGCAAGGGATCAAGATTGCGCTGGACGTAGGTCACGACATCCAGCACTGTCTGGTTTTCCTGGCGCGGGACATCAAATGTCGCGAAGCCGCCCTCTTTCCCGCCGCGCCAGATCTTCACTTTCAGGTTCTTGGTCATGAAACGTTCTCTGCCTTCTCGTTCGGCGATGGGCACCTACCCAGCGTGCCGCGATTTGTTCAGGATGACCTATGTATTACGGTCGGTTGCGGCATTCTTGTGGATATCATCACAAAATAAAAGCCAATATTACTTTGACTAAGGTAAAGTTATTTTTTATCATCATGTTCTCGTTTGCTTGACCCAATGCCCTCCTTTCGTACATTCAAGACTTTCCTTGCTGTGACCAGGCATGGAACATTCGCTGCCGCAGCGAAGGAAATTGGGCTTACAGCGGCCGCAGTAGGCCTGCAAATTCGATCGCTCGAAGAGGAGCTGAATCAAGTCCTATTTGACCGCGGGGCACGTTCCGTCGTGCTCAATACGGCAGGGCGACGAGTTGTACCGCAAGTCAAGGAACTATTGCTGAGATATGAGTCGTTAGTCGCTTCGGGTGATACGGACGAGCTATCCGGCACGGTGGTCATGGGGGCGCTCGTGTCCGCATTGATGGGCGCTTTCGCCGATGCGTTATGGAGCCTAAAACACGCGCATCCGCGACTAGAGGTTAGGCTCCTTGCCGGACTATCGGCCGACTTTGCTCGCAGGGTTGAAGTTGGCGAACTCGATGCTGCGGTGGTAACACAGTCACCGCGCCCACTTCCGTCGGGCTTGGTGTGGTCCCCGCTCTACGCCGAACCGATGGTGCTGATCGTCCCAAGGCGTCCTCATTTCAAGTTGATGGGAAACCCCCTAGACATATTATGCGACGCACCCTTCCTGAGATTCGACAGGCAGACGTGGACGGGTTACCTCGTCAATGAGGTATTGAGCCAGTGCAAGGTGACCGTACGCGACGAGATGGAGTTGAATTCTGTCGAGGCAATTGTAGAAATCGTGCGCCAGGGTTTTGGCATCTCCATTGTGCCGCGATTGGCCAACATTCAATGGGCACGCGATCAGAGCTTAAAGATCATTCCCCTGCCTGGTAACGCTGTCCAGCGCCACGTCGGTCTGATCGAGCGTACCCGACATAGTCGGCAGCAGTTTACAGATGCGATCAAGCAGTATTTTCAGGCGCGTAACGGAGACGATCAGGTGAAAAACGTGCGCGCTAGACAGACCTGAGGTCGCAGGTGTTGCAGTGAGCTGTACCGCGCCTGCTCGGAGATATCATTAGTCCTTAATGCATCAGGACCGGGATCCACCCCTTTGCTGCTCCTTTTTTGGGCGATTGCTTCGCCCATCAGAGCAGAGATATTCACTTATCTACCAGCACTAATTTCCGGGGCCACCTCTCACCACCGGATCGGCCAGCAGAAACGCGGTGACGAACTCGTGGCGGCCGAGTTGCATGAGTTCCATTCCGCGCAGACTGTAGCCCAGCCGCAGCAAGGGGCAGGGCTGCATGTCGTCCGCTCGCCGCCGCTGCCATCCGCGCCAATGGCGCCGGCATGACTAGGGAAGCGAGACCTGGCGCGCTTCCGTCTTGAGTTCCACCACCGCATTCACCAGTTGCCGCGATGCGGCTTCGAACGCCCCGTTCAGGGCCTTCATGGCCGCGGCCCTGTCGCCTTGTTCGACCTTGCGCACCACCTCGGCGGCGCAGGCGTGGAAATGGGCGTGCTTCCTCACCACGTCTTCGTAGGCCGGCGTCGTCCTGTATTGCGCACCCTCGCCGCGTATCCACTTGCCGAAGGCACACAAGCCAGCGTCGCCGGCGGCGATGCTATCAAAATCTTCGCCGCCGGCATTCTCGATCAATCGGGCCAGGCGGATCTTCCATATGACATGGGCCGCCATTGCGTCGTCGAAATTCATAAGCCTGTTTCTAAAAGGGTTTTAAGTATTATTGCTAAAGTAATACTATGGACTTCCCGCTTGCGCTGTCAAGAAAATCCGTGCGACTGACGTGCAAGGCCGTGGCGCCAGCGGCGCAGGCGCGTCGCGCCGGGGCGCGGAGGAGTAAGATATGGCGCATCCGCCGCATCCCTGAGCAAGCCGTTTTTCCATGCCCCTGTTCGTCAATTTCCGGAGTGTCGTCCACGCACTTTCCGACTCTTTGGACCTGGTGGGCATCGACGACGTGCATCATGGCAAGCGCGTCGGCATCATGGCGGTGGAAATCCTGCGCGAGCTCGGCTGGTCGCGGCAAGACCAGGAAATGGTCTTCGATGCCTGCCTGCTCCACGACATCGGCGTCTCGACCTCCGACCTGCATCGGCAACTGGTCGCGGAATTCGACTGGATAGGATCGCAGACGCACGCAAAACTCGGTGCCTTCCTGCTTTCGAAGTTCCCGCCGCTGGCGCATCTGGCGCCGGCGATCCGCTTGCACCATACGCATTGGGCCGAACTCAAGGATCGCTACGGCAAGACCGAACGGATCGCCAACCTGATTTTCCTCGCCGACCGCGTCGATGTCCTTGCCGGGACGGCCATTCTTAATGACGAATTGCTGGAGGGCGTGCCGGCGATCCGGGCCAAGGTGCTCGAACAGGCCGGCAGCATGTTCGACCCGGAACTGGTCGCGGCCTTCGTCAGCGTCTCGCGCAAGGAGGCATTCTGGCTCGGCCTCGAAAGCGGGCCGGTGGCGGAGTACATGGCGCGCATCTCCCGCAGCGCGCGGCAGGAAGAGACCGGCATCGAGACCCTGCTCGGCGTGGCGGCGCTGTTTTCCCATGTGGTCGACGCCAAGAGCCACTTCACGGTGGATCACTCGCAGGGCGTGGCGCGCGTCGCGGCTTATCTCTGCGGCATACTCGGCGACAGTTGCAAGCTCGATCACGAGGACTGCGCCAAGCTGGAGTTGGCGGGCTATCTGCACGACCTGGGAAAATTGCGGATTCCGGATGCCGTGCTCGACAAGCCCGGCCCGCTCACCAGCCGCGAGCGCAGGCAAATCACCAGCCACGCCTACGAGACCTACCGGATCCTGTCGCGCATCCCGGGCTTCGAGGACATCGCGCTATGGGCTTCCTACCATCATGAAATGCCCAACGGCGAGGGTTATCCGTTCCGCCTGACCCGCGACGAGATTCCGTTCCAGGCCAGGATTCTGCGGGCGGCCGACATATTCCAGGCGCTGGCGCAGGATCGTCCCTATCGCGATGCGCTGCCGGCCCCTGCCGTTCTCGACCACTTGCGCCTGCTGCGCGAGGAAGAACAACTCGATCTCAGCATCTACGACGCGATCGCGGCCAACCTGCAAGAGGTCTACCGCCTGGCGCAGCCTTGTGCCGATCAATTCCGAATGAACTCAAGGCTGGCGGCAAGCGATCCGATCGTGGTGTCGTAGCGCCGTGGGGCGGACCGTAGGGCGGACTGTAGGGCGGACTTCAGTCCGCCATCCACCCCTGGCCGACTGAAGTCGGCCCTACAAGGCCATCCACCCTGGCCGACCGAAGCCGGCCCCTAATCGTCGCCGTTGAAAATGCTGCCGAGGATGCCGCCCTGCTCGCCGCCGGAGCCGCCGCCGCCCTTCCTCACCGGCGCCGCGGCGAAGATCCGCGAGGCCAGGCGGGCGAAGGGCAGGGACTGCAGCCAGACCGTGCCGGGGCCGCGCAGCACGGCGAAGAACAATCCCTCGCCGCCGAACAGGGCGGTCTTGATGCCGCCGACGAACTGGATGTCGAAGTCGACGTTCGGCGTGTAGGCCACCACACAGCCGGTATCGACGCGCAGGACTTCGCCGGGCGCCAGCTGGCGTTCGATCACGGTGCCGCCGGAATGCGCGAAGGCCATGCCGTCGCCATCGAGCTTCTGCATGATGAAACCCTCGCCGCCGAAGAAGCCGGTGCCGAGTTTCCTCTGGAAGGCGACGCCCAGCGAAACGCCCTTGGCCGCGCAGAGGAAGGCGTCCTTCTGGCAGATCATGGTGCCGCCGTATTTGCGCAGGTCGAAGGCGATGATCTTGCCGGTGTAGGGCGCGGCGAAGGCGACGCGCTTCTTGCCCTGGCCCTGGCCCTGGTGCGTGTAGACCGTGGTGAACAGGGATTCGCCGGTGATCAGCCGCTTGCCGGCGCCGACCAGCTTGCCGAACAGGCCGGACTGCTGCGCCGAGGCGTCGCCGAACACGGTGTCCATGGTGATGCCGTCTTCCATGTACATCATGCTGCCGGCTTCGCCGATGGCGGCTTCGCCCGGATCGAGCTCGATTTCGACGAACTGCATGTCGTCGCCGTGTATGAAATAGTCAATGACGTCCATGGCCATGCTGCGATCTCCGGCTTGAATTGGGGCGCACAGAATACCGGATTTGCCCGCCGCTCATTGCGGATGCCGGCGCGGGCTCCGCAAGAGTTGGCGCTGGCGGGACGGCGAAACTCAGCCGCCCTGGCGTTCCGCCCAGAAAATCGCCGCGACGAAAACGAATACGACGAATTCGAGCACGCCGACCCAGACGATCATGCGCACGATGCGGCGCTGGCGCGGCGCCATGCCGGGCAGGAAGCTTTCGTGCCACCAGCGCCAGCCGGGCAGGCGGCCCCAGCGCCGGCGGCCGAGCAGGTGGCGGCGGATCGCATCGACCCAGGGCACCAGGCTGCGATCGACTTCGGCGACGCGCGGATCCTGCGCGTCCATGATGATCGGATAGTGCTCGGTAATCACGAGGCGGCAGCTGTCGCCCTCCGTAGCCTCGACCGCCAGCATGGTCGCCTGCTTGAGGCCTTCGGCATAGCTGAGAACGACAGTGCGCGCGGACTGCGTCGTCTCGACGCGGACCATCGTCTCGATGCGCCGTCCGCTGGTTTCGTTCTGCGCCGCGAAGCGCACGCCGTCGGACAGGGGCTGCCAGGTCTCGACGGCGAGATGGGGATTGAGGCGCAGCAGGCGCTCGATGTCGGCGACGAACTCGAACACGGCCGCGGCAGCAAGCGGCAGCCGGGTCTCGGCGCGGACCTGGTCCTGCTGCGCCGCCGCCATGCCGGCCGCTGCGGACATTTCGCTCAAGGATGAGCTGCGATCAACAGCGGGCAAGCGAGGCCGCGTACCAGCTTTTCGAGTTCCATGCGCGAGTTCAAACCCTGCTCGCCCTTGCGGCGCGGCGAACCGATGACGACCAGGTCGGCGCCGACCTCGGCGGCCACGGCGAGCACGGTTTCGGCCGGATTGCCGAAGCGCATCACGGACTCGTAGGCCAGTCCGCGTTCCTTGCAGCCCGACTCCACCGCGGCCAGTTCGCGCTTGGCGTCGCTTTCGAGCATGCCCTCGACGTAGCTGCCGAAGGCGTCGCGCGTCGATGCGTTGTTGAGCCAGTCGTCGCCCTGCATGCCGGCCCAGAATTCGGGCACGACCAGGCAATGGACGAGGGTGGTGGTGCCGGGCACGGCGTGCTCATGGGCCAGCGTTTCGGCGGCCCGTGCGCCGCTGCTGCCGTGGTGGCAGAGCAGCAGTTTCAATGGTGCTTTCATGTCTGGTTTTCCGTGGCTGCTGTTCCCGCCGCAAAGGGCGGCGACAAAAAGTCCCGCCCCACCCGGCGAACATGCGGGCGGGGCGGGACGGTTTATGGCGGCAGCAAGTCGCTTACTTGCCGACGAACAATACGATGCCGATGGCGATCAGCAGGGCGAAGATCAGGGAACCGATGTCTTCCCTGCGGTCGCTGACGAAGATCGACAGGCTGGTGCCGCGCTCGAACTTTTGTTCCGACATGATGTTCTCCTTAAATGAACTCTTTGACGAACAGCAGCACCACGATCAGCGAGCCGACCGCCTTGATCGTGCCGACCACGCCGCCGATGATCAGCGGCGTGCCGCCGGCCTGCTTCAGCGCGGCCATGGTGATCTGCATGCCGAGGCCGATCAGGCCGAAGGCGAACAGCCAGGCCAGCCAGTCGCGGAAGGCGCCGATCGTCTTCGAGCTGTGGTAGGCCGCCTTGCTCGCCTTGTCGATCGCGCCGGCGGCGACGGCATCGAGCCCCTTCATCTTGCCGACGGCCTTGAGCAGTGTTTCCTGCTCGCGGGTGGACACCTTGCGCTTGGCGATCAGCTCGGTCAGGCCCTTGTAGGCGTCTTCCGGCGTGGCGTGGCGCTGGCCGATGTTGATCGCCTTCTCGGTGAAGAAGTCCTGCAATTGCTTGGCGCCGGCGGGTTCCTTGAGGCGCGCCAGTTCGGCTTCGATGGCCTTGGTCTCCTTGCCCTTGAGCAGCTTGTCTTCCTTGATCTGCTCGCTGCTGAAGTACTTGCCCTGGTAGTGGCCGGACGGCGTGAAAGCGCCCAGGGTCGACAGCAGGAACATCAGGATGAAGCCGAGCACGAACAGCGGGAACTTGGCGAACAGCACCTTGCGCAGGTCGACCTTCTCGGCACCGACTTCGTGCTTGACGTACCAGGTGGCGAGCCAGAGCACGACGATGGGCAGGAACAGCACGCGGGTGATGTTGAAGATCTCGGCGACCTTCAGCGTCTCGATGCCGTGCGGGTCGAAGGCCAGCGCCGCGCCGGCGACCTGCGCCGAGTTGAGGATGCCGGTGCCGGCCCAGGCGCCGAACTGCACCGGACCCATGCCGAGCATGTGGCCGATGGTCGGAAACAGGAACATGCAGCCGACGCCCCAGACCAGGATGGTGCCGATGGTGTAGGCGATCTCGCCGGCCTTGGCATTGACCACCGGCGAAGCCGCCACCGCGGCCGAGACGCCGCAGACGCCGACGCCCGAGGCGAGCACCGCGGTCATCGAGTTGCCGGTGTTCATGCGCCTGCCCATGTAGAGCACCACGCCGATCGAGCCGAGCACGAAGACGCCGATCAACAGCACCGATATCGCGCCGAGCTGCGCCAGTTCGGTCGCGCTGTAGAGTGCGCCGAGCAGGATCACGCCGGTCTTGAGGAAGAAGCGCGCGGTGCGCACGCCGTTGGTTGCCCAGTCCGGGATCTTGAACACGTTGACGATGACGATGCCGATGACGATGCCCAGCACCACGTAGTTCAGGTTGAAGATGCTGGCGAAGTTCCAGCCCAGCGTCGGTTGCGCGGCCTTGCCCCAGTTGGCGAACATCGGATCGAGGCCCCAGCGCACGAGGAAGGCGATGAGCAGGATGTAGGCCATGCCGGGAAAGATCGACAGGTAATAGTCGAGGTTGCCTTCCTTCGGTTTCCACACCAGGATCAGCAGGCCGAGCAGGGTGGCGACGCCGCCGAAGATGTAGCTCATGGTGGACTGGAAGACCTTGGCCTGGTCGAACTTCGACTTGGGCATCTTCATGTCCGGCGCCGGTTTGTTTTCGGTCGCCGCGATTTCGCTGGCGACGCGGAATTCGGCGTCGAACTTCTCCTTGACCTTCAGGTGGTCGGAGTAGGCGCTCTTCTGGAAATACTGCTGCATGCCATCGATGCTGCCGCTGGCGTTGAGCCAGCCCCAGAGCAGCATCACCACTCCGATGATCAGCAGTGCCGGCGATTTTTTTGTATAGACCATTCTTGTTCCTCCTCAGTCGCTTGTGGGAAATCTATACGACACCCGGGACGCGCGGAACGCCCCCGGTGTCTATGGACGGGAACAGGATGGAATTTATTCCATTGGCAGCTTGCGGGCCTTCCAGTCCGGCACCCCGTTGCGGTACCAATGGACGTTCTTGTAGCCGGCCTTGGCCATGACCACCGCTGCCTTGTAGGATTTCCAGCAGGTGCCTGAATTGCAGAACACGACGTAGTCCTTGTTCTTGTCGGCGATCTTGCTCATGTCGTACTTGTCCTGGGCCGCATCGAACTTCACGTCCTTTGCGCTCTTCTCCGGATCGTAGGGCACCGAGATGGCGCCCTTGATGGTGGCGTCGGAATACTCGCTGGCCTTGCGCGTGTCGATCAGCACCGCGCCCTTGGCCTGCAGATCCTGCACCGCCTTGGCTTCGACCAGCTTGACGCCGGCGGGTGCCGCGGCGGGCGTTTCCTGGGCCAGCGCACTGCCGCCGGCGACCAGAAAACCGCAACTGACGAACGTGATGAATGCCTGCTTGATGGTGTGCATGTTTGTCCTCCTCCATGAATGCGGCGGACGCCGCGCAAAATGTGAAAGCATCTGCAAGTGCCTGGCTATTGTTTGCCCTAGTGCGCTCCCGCGCTATCAAACTACGGAACAATCGGTCGGCAATCAAATATTTTGATTTATGCATCAGCACTTTCTGTATTCATGCCCGCGCTATGCGAAACGCGTACCACGGTCACCGTGCACGGCGCCTCGCTCGCCACGCGCGAGGACACGCTGCCGAGCAGGCGCCGCCGGCCCGAACTGCCGCGTGCGCCGATGATGATGTGGTCGGCATGGCTGGCGCGCGCGTATTCGATCAGCCGGGCCGGCACGTCGCGGCCTTCGAGCACGTGAAAGCGCAGCCGCTCCTGCGGCAGGCCGAGGGGTTGCGCCCAGTGGTGCAGTTCCACCAGGCGCTGCATGTGCAGCCCGCGCATGATCTCGGCGCCGTCTTCCTGCTCGGTCAGCAGCGAAGGCTCCAGCACGCTGACGCAGCTCACGCGCCAGTGCCGCTCGCCGCCGACGATGCGCCGCGTTGCATCGCGCAGGGCCTGGAACAGGGGTTCGCTGTCGCTGTCGGTATCGATGGCGACCAGAACCTGCGGCGCCAGGGCCAGGTGGGCCGTGGGCGCCCGGCGCGGCGGCGGCTCGGCAGACAGCGCCGCCAGCCAGCGCTTTGCGGCGACCAGCGGGCCGGCGCGTTTGCGGCGGCGGCCGCGTTGCGTCAGCGTCACCTGATCGGGATGCTGCAGGTCGTGCGCCACCTGCGCCGCGGTGGCGTAGCGGTCATCCGCGCGCACTTCGAGGCAATGCAGGATGATTTCCTGCAGCCATTCGGGCAGGTCGGCGACGATGCGTCGCGGCGGCAGCGGATCGAAGTAGAGGCGCCGGCGCAGACCGCCCATGCCGGTCGGTTCGCCGAAGGGCAGCCGGCCGGTGGCCAGCAGGTAGAGCACCACCCCGAGCGAGAACACGTCGCTGCGCGGATCGCCGCGCACGCCGGCAATCTGCTCCGGCGATATATAGGCCGGCGTGCCCAGCGGCTTCTCGGATTCCGCTTCGGCCAGATCGGGCAGGTGGCCGTGGAAAGCCAGGCCGAAATCGATCAGCGCCGCCCGGCCATCCTCGCGCAGGATCACATGCGAGGGCTTGAGGTCATGGTGCACCACTTCCTGCCGATGCAGGTCATGCAGCGCCGACGCCAGCGCGACGCCGAGCCGGGCGACTTCGGCGGCCGGCAGCGGCGCCCCGGCCGCAAATTCGGCGAGCGACTTGCCGGCGATCTCTTCCATCACCAGGTAGGGGCCGAAATCGCTTTCGCCGCTGGCCAGCAGGCGCGGCACATGCGGTCCGGCGAGCCGCCCGAGGATCATCTGTTCGACCTCGAAGCCGGCATAGCAGGCCGGATGGCTGCCGAATTCCAGCTTCGGCACTTTCAACAGGCCGGCCTCGCCGCCGTCGCCGGCGGCGACCCGGTAGAGCAGCGCCATGCCGCCTTCGCGCAGCTTTTCCTGCACGCGGTAGGCGGCGAACTGCGTCCCCGGTCTGAGGTGGGCGGTGCTTTCCATTCACTCCCCTCTGTGCAGTCGCAGCGCCAGGCGTTCCGGCAGTCCGGCCGCGAGGATCTTGCGTGCCGCGCTCAGGTGGTCGTAGGGCACGCGAAAGTACTTCAGCGTGCGCTGCTCTTCATCGTAAAGCGCATACGCCGCCGCGTTGTTGCCGTCGCGCGGCTGGCCGACGGAACCGCCGATCGCCAGCCAGCGTCGGCGGCCGGTCAAGAGGATGGGCGCACCTGCCACGGGCTGGAAGTGATGCACGCCGCTGCCGGCCGCGAAGTACAGCGACGGGTGATGCACGTGCCCGGCAAAAGTCAGCGTCGCCTGCGCGGCATCCATGCAGCGCCCGGCCTGCAGGCTGCTGGTGATGTAATTCCACTTTCCGGGCGCATTGACGTCGGCATGCACAAACAGCAGATCGTCGCGCCGCGCGGTGTAGGGCAGGGCGGCCAGGAAAGCGCGCTCGCCGCCGCCCAGTTGGGCGCGTGTCCAGTAGGTCGCTTCGCGGGCGACGAAGTTCATGGTCTCGCACAAGCCGCCCAGCGCTGCGTCGTCGTGATTGCCCCTGACCAGCAGCGCACCCCTGGCCGCATGGTCGGCCAGCAGGCCGAGGCAGGCGACCGGATCGGCGCCGTAGCCGACCAGGTCGCCGAGAAAGACATACTGGGTGGCGCCCTCCCGCGCCGCGTGTGCCAGGCAGGCGCGCAAGGCCTCCAGGTTGGCGTGGATGTCCGCCAGTACCGCAATCTTCATGAGCGATCAGTCGACCGGATTGCCGGAAGGGAGGCTGGATCCGTCAAGGGTCGTCCGGCACGGCCGCCTGTCGCGCGCCGTCGGCGGTCTTGCAGGTGATTGACCAAGGTACATGTCTCCCGCTCCTCGTTTGGGACCAATATAGCCGCGTTGGCAAGTGGAGGGAAGGCGGCGTGCCGATTCAGGGTTTCCGCCTTGCGTGCCGGGGACTCCGCGTCGCGGGCCGGCAATTCGCACGGAGTGAGGAAGGTGGGGGCAAGAGTTGGCGCTGGCAGGACGGCGGCTATCGCCCTGTTGCCGTCACCGCGCCGGTCATCGCACCGCGCGGTGGATCGCCGATTCCACAGCGTGCAAGACGCTTCGCTGCGGTTGTTGGGTGCGGGAGGAGGGTGGCGATCCGCGCGCCCGGATCACCGAATATGCCGCGCACCCGCTCTTGGGCGCGAAAGCCAAGGAAGTTGTATGCGTCGCCGAGACGCTTGGGTTTGCGTGAGGTAGCCATGGCTGAATTCTGCCATCGCCACGCCAGCCACGGTCCCCGAAAATCCTCACCTCAATGCTTCCGGCTATTTGATTGGCATGGGGAATGACCCACATTCAGTGCACAAGACCCAAAAAAAACGGGGTGGAGGCCACCCCGTCCGTCTGGCTACGCGCTTGAATACTTCGCTACCACCGCGCAATAGGTGCTCCGCGTCGCAAGGCAGGCCACATCGCCGGGTTCGTGTTCGAACGAACACGGGCGCGACTGGAGCAAGTCCCAGTCCTCACGCGAATAGGCCTGGATCGGAAGATTCGGCGGGAAGTACACGCAGACGACGCAGAGCTCCGGTGCCTCAACGATCCTTGCGGACATGGTAATTGATCACGCCATCCTGTTCCGTCATGGACAATAGAGTCTGCCCAGTACGCTCGCACCAAGAAGGAATGTCCTTGCGTGTGCCGACATCGGTGGCAATGATATGAAGCACGTCACCCACCGCCAGGCCTTTGATCGCCTTGTTGGTTTCCACCATCGGCATCGGGCAGCACTTGCCAGAGGTGTCGAGGACCGAGGTAATGGTCATGTCGCTCATGGGGATCTCCTCAAAAGTATTGGTAGTGCTCCGCCTTGGCGGCCTTGTCGTTGAGGAACCAGGCGGCGCCGACGATGCCTTCGGCTTCGGGGATCAGGTTGCCCTCATTTACGCCGAAGATCGCCGCGGCCAGGCTGCAGGCGTAGAAATTCACGCAGCCGGTGCTCTTCAGCGCCTTGATGATGTCATAGACCTCTACCGGAAGCCCGGCCTTGGCCACGCCCGCGCGCACCATGGCTTCCTCGGCCGCGTGCCGGCCATCGATGCGCAGGGCGGCAGCACCTTCAGCAGTGAGAGCCTTGACCGCCCAATTGACGAAAAGCATGTCGACCTGGGTTCCTTCCGATGCCGTCAGGTAAGCGAAGGCGAGCGGCGTCAGGATCTTGTCGTACGAGTCATCACGAATCACGATGGCCATGGATTTCATGTTCCCTCTCCTAGAATGAATGTTCGTTCGAAATTAAGGCAAAAAAAACACGGCTCGGATTCAAGCCGCGATACTCCGCCAGGCACATTCCCAGACAAGGTCCAGCTTGTCCGGAAGCGGCTCGGCAAGAACACCGTCGAGGCGCGCGGTAATCAGCCGCAGCGCCCCGCCGAAAAGGCAGGCACTGGCCACCATGACGTCCATGTGGCGTATCTCGCCCCGGTCCATGCCCTGCTGCACGAAATCGCGCATGGTTTCGAAGGGTCGGGAGGAGCAGACCGGACGCTCGCCGGGCAGAAATTCCCGATGCTTGGCGTAGAGCATGAAATCCATGGCGTCGCGGCTCGACTCGGTCAGTTCGAACAACATGGCAATGACAGCGCGGCAGCGGTCGCGGGCCGTGGCCTGCGATTCGGCGATCCGCGACAGTTCGCCCTGCATGCCGTCCATCAGGCTCAGATAGAGTGCCCTGGCGACGTCTTCCTTGTCCTTGAAGTGGTGGTAGATGGAACCCACGCTGACCCGTGCGGTCCGCGCCATATCTGGCACAGACGTATTGAAGTAGCCACGCCGGGTAAATAGATGCAGCGCCGCAACAATGATCTTTTCACGGACTTGGCCGGGGGGTACGTTGGCAGGAGGACGCGCCATGGCGGCAATCTGGTTTCGAATGAACGTTCATAATAGTCGCAGTCATCCTTCCGCGCAAGTGCCGCAACTTTGTGGGGCACTATTTCCGAGCAGCAAACGGTGAATAAAGCCTAGTAGTCAGTCAACAAGGAAAAGGCGCATTCCCTGTAGGAGCGAGCTTGCTCGCGACAGGCCGTTGTCGCGAGCAGGCTCGCTCCCACATCCATCGGTTTCAACATGTCTGCGTACCAGGAAGTCGAAGGGCAGCTTTTGGTCGTCCTGCGCCACTCGCTCACGGCCTTCGCTGGCAGCTCGATAGCTCGGTTTGAATCGGCAGCCGGGCGGAAGGCTTGCCCGGTTGTTTCAACCCGCCTGCAGATCGGCCAACAGGAACGCGGTGACGGACTCGTGGCGGCCGAGTTGCACGAGTTCCAGCACGCGCGCCATATCGATGTTCATGTAGTCATGCACGAAGTGCTTGCGCAGACCGATCACGGCATTCCATGCCGGCAATTCATCCGCGAGCCCAGCGGTGGCGGTCCGGCCGGCTCCGCTCTCAGTTCTCCTCGGCCACCATGCGGATGGCGCCGCAGGGGCACTCGGTGGCGCAGATGCCGCAGCCTTTGCAGTAGTCGAAATTGAAGCGGAAGCGCTTGCCGGGACCGAGCTTGATCACGGCGTTGTCGGGGCAGACGCCGTAGCAGTTGTCGCATTCGAAGCAGTTGCCGCAGGACATGCAGCGGCGCGCCTCGAACAGCGCGTTGTTTTCGTCGAGGCCGCCCAGCACCTCCTCGAAGGTGGACTGGCGGCGGATGATGTCGAGCACCGGGCGCATGGTCTTCGGCGCGTCCGAGTAGTACCACGGGTTCATGCGCTCGATGGTGGCGACCTCGTGCTTTTCCGGCGGCGCGTATGCGCCGCCGCGCAGCCAGGCGTCGATCGCGCGCGCGGCCTTCTTGCCGTGACCCACGGCGACGGTCACGGTGCGTTCGCTGCCGGCCATGTCGCCGCCGGCGAAGACGCCGGGGTGGCCGGTCATCATGCCGCCATCGACCTGGATCATGCCGCCTTCGACCACCAGTCCCGGCACGTTTTCGAGCAGCGCGAGGTCGGCGTCCTGGCCCAGCGCCAGCACCACCGAATCGGCCTCGATGCGCTCGAACTCGCCGGTCGGCTGCGGGAAGCCCTTGTCGTCGAGCGCCATTTTCTCGACCATGATGTCGGATTCGCCGGCTTCCTTGATGGTCGACAGCCATTTGATCGAGATGCCTTCCTGCAGCGCCTCTTCGACCTCGAAATCGTGGGCCGGCATCTTGTCGCGGGTGCGGCGGTAGACGATGATCGATTCCTCGGCGCCAAGGCGCTTGGCGGTGCGCGCGACGTCGATCGCGGTGTTGCCGCCGCCGTAGACGACGACCTTGCGCCCCAGCAGCGGCGCGTCGTGGCCTTCCATGCCGCGCAGCACGGCGACCGCGTCGAGCACCTTGTTGGCATCGCCGGCCGGGATGTAGGCGCGTTTGGCGATGTGGGCGCCGACGCCGAGGAAGACCGCGTCGAAGCCGTCCTTCAGCGCCTGCTGCACGTCGCTGACCTTGGTCTGCAACTGGATCTCGACGCCGAAATCGACCAGGCGCTGGATCTCGGCATCGAGTACGTCGCGCGGCAAGCGGTACTTGGGGATGCCGAAGCGCATCATGCCGCCCGCGAGCGGCGCCGCCTCGTGGATCACCGCCTTGTGGCCCATGCGCGTCAGGTGGTAGGCGGCGGATAGTCCGGCCGGGCCCGAGCCGACCACCAGCACGCGCTTGCCGGTGGCGACGGCGGGTGGGGCAAATTTCCAGCCCTGCTTGTTGGCCTCGTCGCCGAGGAAGCGCTCGACCGAATTGATGCCGACCGCGGCATCGACATGCTGGCGGTTGCAGCCGCCCTCGCAGGGGTGGTAGCAGACGCGGCCCATGATCGCCGGCAGCGGATTGTTTTCCACCAGCGAGCGCCAGGCGGCTTCGTAATCGCCGCTTTCGGCATGGAACAGCCAGGCCTGGATGTTCTCGCCGGCGGGGCAGGCGACATTGCAGGGCGGCAGGCGGTCGACGTATTCGGGGCGGAAGGTGCGCCAGGAGCCGGTGCGGTTGGCCAGCGAGGAACCGGGATCGAGGGTGATGGCGAAGGGCTTGTCCATGTCAATGGCTCCCCTGGCGGGCTTCGAGGCGATACTTGCGGATGTTCCTGTCGGCCAGTGCCTGGATATGCGCAATGGTTTCCACCGCGGGGTTCTTGCCGAACAGGTGGGCGTAGCGCTTTTGCGGCCGCAGATACTCCTCGACCGGCAGCGGCCGCCGTATCGTCAGCACCGACTTTATCTCGCCGTGCTCGGCCTCGAACACCGGGAAGATGCCGGTTTCCTTGGCCAGCCGAGCCATGCGGATGGTGTCGTGCGAGGCCGTGCCCCAGCCCAGCGGGCAGGGCACCAGGATGTGGATGTAGCGCGCGCCGCGGATTTCCATGGCGCGGCTGACCTT
Source organism: Sulfuritalea sp. (assembly GCF_031426875.1). Classification (NCBI taxonomy): domain Bacteria; kingdom Pseudomonadati; phylum Pseudomonadota; class Betaproteobacteria; order Nitrosomonadales; family Sterolibacteriaceae; genus Sulfuritalea; species Sulfuritalea sp. The sequence continues at coordinate 53,978 of NZ_JASJPC010000036.1, read as the reverse complement.
GGCTTCGAGGTCGCGCAGGTCGGCCACGGTGGCCGTGGCGACATAGGGGATGTCGTGGGCCATGGCGATCGCCGGCACGAACTTGCCCTGGCCGAAGACGTTGCCGGGTTCGGGCCCGACTGCCATGGTGGTCGCCGTGCGCGCCGCCGGCGGCGTGGCGGATGAGCGCTGCACCCCCGTGTTCATGTAGCCGCCGTTGTCGTAACAGATGTAGAGCACGTCGTCGTTGCGTTCGAACATGCCGGACAGGCAGCCGAAGCCGATGTCGGTGGTGCCGCCGTCGCCGCCCTGGGCCACGACGCGCACATCATGCTTGCCCTTGACCTTGAGCGCGGCGGCGACGCCGGTGGCCACCGCGGCGGTGTTGCCGAACAGCGAGTGGATCCAGGGAATCTGCCAGGAGGTCTCGGGGTAGGGCGTCGAAAACACTTCGAGGCAGCCCGTCGCGTTGGCGGCGATGATCTGGCCGTCGGCCGCCTCCATCGCGGCGTCGATCGCATAGCGCGCGCCGAGCGCCTCGCCGCAGCCCTGGCAGGCGCGGTGGCCGGAGTTGATCGAGTTGTAGCGTTTCGCGCTGGCCTGCACGCTGCGCTCTTCGGGCGGCAGCAGGCGGTTGCCGACGGTGAAGGTGCCGGTCTGGTAGAACTTTACGGGTTGGAAGGACATGGCGGTAGCCTCAGGAATGAAGATCCGTTAGCCACAGAGGGCACAGAGATCACAGAGAAAAACTGATGGCTGTATGGGATGTCCATCCGTCGGGCAAGGCATTGAGTGTCTGTAGGTTGGCTTCATCTCTGTGTCCTCTGTGTTCTCTGTGGCAAAAAGGTTTTGCTTCAGTAGTTGCGGGCGGCGACGACGCCGACGTCGCGCAGCAGGTTTTCCGCCACGGGGCCGGAACGGCGGTGCGCCTTCTCGCGCTCCAGCTGTTTGTTGACCATGTTCCAGTCGAGGTCGAGGAAGGTCACGCTCTCCAGCGCGTCCTGCTCGGCCTCGCGGAACAGGCCGTGCAGCGACTTCTTGGTGATGGCGCGGCCGCCGAGGCCGGCGATCACGGTATAGCCGTGCAGGTGCAGGCCCGACAGCGCCATGCGCACGTTGGTCGACAGGATGCCGCCGAGGCCGATCGCCATGCTCTTCTCCAGCACCACCACGCGCTTCGCGCCCTGCAGGCCCTCGCGCACGCGGGCGATCGGGAAGGGACGGAACAGCGTGATGCCGAGCACGCCGATCCTGTGGCCTTCCTCGCGCATCTCGTCCACCACGTCCTTGATGGTGCCGAGCACCGAGCCCATGGCGACGATGATGGTCTCGGCATCTTCGGTGCGGTAAGTGTGGGTCAGGCCGCCGCTGTCGCGGCCGAAGATCTGCCTGAACTCGGCGGCGAAGGCGGGGATGCGCTCCAGCGCCTGCAGTTGCTTGGCGTGGGCGAGGTAACGCACCTCCATGAAGGCCTCGGGACCGACCATGGCGCCGATCGACACCGGGTCGGCGGGGTCGAGCACCTGGCGCGGTTCGTAGGTCGGCAGGTAGGCGTCGACCTGGGCCTGGGTCGGCATGTCCACGCGCTCGTAGGCGTGGGTCAGGATGAAGCCGTCCATGCAGACCATCACCGGCAAGGAGAGTTCTTCGGCGAGGCGGAAGGCCTGGATGTGCAGGTCGAGCGCTTCCTGGTTGGTTTCGGCGAACAGCTGCAGCCAGCCCGAGTCGCGCTGCGACAGCGCGTCGGAATGGTCGTTCCAGATGTTGATCGGCGCGCCGATGGAGCGGTTGGCCACGGTCATGACGATCGGCAGGCCGAGGCCGGAGGCGTTGTACACCGCCTCGGCCATGTAGAGCAGGCCTTGCGAAGCCGTTGCCGTGTAGCTGCGCGCGCCGGCGGCGGAGGCGCCGATGGCTACCGACATGGCGGCGAACTCGGATTCGACGTTGATGAACTCGCAGGGTGCGAGCGTACCGTCCTTGACCATTTCGCCCAGCGCCTCGACGATGTGGGTCTGCGGCGAAATCGGATAGGCGCAGATCACCTCGGGGCGGCACAGGGCCACCGCCTCGGCGACGGCGCGCGAGCCTTCAGTCTGCTTGAGCATGCTCGGTTTCCTTTCTGCGCGCTGCTTCCATCTCGGCAATGACGATCGCGTAGGCCTCCCTGGCGGCGGCGATGTTGCCCGCGGCGACCTTGCCGGAAAAGCGTTCGCCGATCGCCTTGATCACCGACTCGATCTTCAGCACCCCGGCGATGGCGGCAAAGCCGCCCAGCAGCGGCACGTTGGGCACCGGGCGGCCGACATGCTTGAGCGCCAGCTCCATCGCCGGCACCGTGCATAGCCGCTCGTGGCGCCAGTCGCGGATCATGTCGCCAAGGCCCAGTTGGTCGAAGGTCTTGTTGGTGTTGATGAGGATGTAGCCGTCCTGCTTGAGGCCGGCGAAGACGTCGACCTGGTGCAGCAGGGTCGGGTCCTGGATGATGATCGCGTCGGGCTCCATGATCGGCTCGCGCAGGCGGATCTCGCGGTCGGAAATGCGGCAGAAGGCCACCACCGGTGCGCCCATGCGCTCGGAGCCGAAACTGGGAAAGGCCTGGGCGTGGCGCCCCTCGTCGAAAGCCGCGACCGAAAGCATTTCCGCCGCGGTCACCACCCCCTGGCCGCCGCGGCCGTGGATGCGTACCTGGAACATGGTTTACCTCCCTCTTGATGCGACGAAAGCATACCCCTGTCGTGTGCGCTTGGGGAATCGGGCCGGCGTGGCGCCGGACTGCGGCCATGCCGCGGGCGGTGCGTCCGGTAGAATTGCGTTTTTGCCCGCATCCAGGCCCAAGCATGAAGCATATAACCGACGACGTACGCATCCGCGAGATCAAGGAACTCTCGCCTCCCGGCCACATCCTGCGCGAATTTCCCACCAGCGACGCGGCGGCCGAAACCACCTACCAGGCGCGCCAGGCCGTACATCGCGTGCTGCACGGCGCCGATGCCCGGCTGGTGGTTGTGGTCGGACCCTGTTCGATCCACGACTACGACGCGGCGATGGAGTACGCGCGCCGGCTGCGCCAGGAGGCGACCCGCTTCGCCGACGACCTGGTGATCCTGATGCGGGTGTATTTCGAGAAGCCGCGTACCACGGTGGGCTGGAAGGGCCTGATCAACGATCCGCGCATGGACGGCAGCTTCCGCATCAACGACGGCCTGCGCCTGGCGCGCAAGCTCCTGTGGGAGATCAACGAACTAGGCCTGCCCTGCGGCACCGAGTTTCTCGACACCATCACGCCGCAATACACGGCCGACCTGATCAGCTGGGGCGCGATCGGTGCGCGCACCACGGAATCGCAGGTGCATCGCGAACTGGCCTCCGGCCTCTCGTGTCCGGTCGGCTTCAAGAACGGCACCGACGGCAACATCCGCATCGCCGTCGATGCGATCAAGGCCGCGGCCAGCCCGCATCATTTCCTGTCGGTGACCAAGGCCGGCCATTCGGCCATCGTCTCGACCAACGGCAACGAGGATTGCCACGTCATCCTGCGTGGCGGCAAGGCGCCGAACTACGATGCCGCCGCGGTCGACGCGGCCTGCATCGAACTGGGCAAGGCCGGCCTCGCCGCGCGCGTGATGGTCGATTTCTCGCATGCCAACAGCAGCAAGCAGTTCAAGCGTCAGATCGACGTCGCGCGCGATATTGCGGCGCAGATGGCGGCCGGTGAAGACCGCATTTTCGGCGTCATGATCGAATCGCATCTCAAGGAAGGCCGCCAGGACCTGACACCGGGCAAGCCGCTCGAATACGGCGTTTCGGTCACCGATGCCTGTCTCGGCTGGGACGACACGCAGCTCGCGCTGGAAATTCTCGCGGATGCGGTCAAGGCTCGCCGCGTAGCCCTAGCCGAAAAGTAAACCGCATCATGACCGGCCGCCTGTTCGCCGCGCTGCTGGTCCTCACGCTGGCCTTCCGCTTCTGGCTGGCGGCGGCGTTTCCGATCACCGGCGACGAGGCCTATTTCATCTGGTGGGGCTGGAAGCCGGACTGGGGCTTCTACGACCATCCGCCGCTGATCGGCTGGTGGCTCGCAGCCCTGCTGCAGTTCGGCGATGCCGAATGGTGGCTGCGCCTGCCGGTGATCCTGCAGCCGGCCTTGCTGGCGCTCACCATCTATTGGGCGCTGCCGCGTCTGGTGGTCGGCGTCGGCGCCGAGCGCCGGCTGTGGGCTGCCGCGCTGGTGCTGCTGGCGCCGGTGAATGTCTGGAACGTGTTCATCACCACCGACACGCCGCTGATCTATTGCAGCGTTCTCTCCGGCCTGGCCTGGATCCGTGCGTCGCAGGACGACGCGCCAAGGTGGTATCTGGCCGCCGGGCTGTTGCTGGCCGGCGCCGTGCTCTCCAAGTATTTCGCGGCGATTCTCGGCTTTGCCTATCTGGTCGATGTGCTGCGGCGACGCACGCCCGGCGCCTGGGCGGGGCTGGCCATCGCCTACGCCTGCACGCTGCCGGCGCTGGCGCTGATGGCCTGGTGGAACAGCGCCAACTGCTGGCCGAACTACATGTTCAACTTCGTCAATCGCCACGGCGATGCCGGCTGGTCGATCAAGACGCCGCTGCTCTATGCCGTGACGCTGATCTATGTGCTGGGGCCGCCGGTACTGTGGCTGGCGTGGCGCAATCGCCGTCTTGTAGGGCCGGCTTCAGCCGGCCAGGGGGTGGATGGCGGTGTAGGGCCGGCTTCAGCCGGCCAGAATGGATGGCGGACTGAAGTCCGCCCTACAGTCCGCCCTACGTCCGCCCTGCCTCAAACGGCATTGACCACGCTGGCGTGGCTGCCCTTTCTGTTGTTCGCGATCCTCGCGCTGGTCAAGCAGATCGGCTTGCACTGGCTGCTGTCCTTCGTCCCCTTCGCGCTGATCTGGCTGACGCTGCGCCTGGCGCCGGCCAGCCTGAACCGGCTCGGGCTGTTCTTCGTCGGCTTCGCCACGCTGCACGTCGCCGCGATCCTGATCGTTTCGCGGGTGCCGCTGGAGACCTGGCAGAAGACCCGCCTCTATGACGGTATCGTGTTGACTTTCGAGCATCAGGCGCTGGCGCGCGAACTGCAGCCCTACAGGAAAGACTGGGTGCTGGCGATGGACGGTTATTCGAACGCCGTGACCCTGGGCTACAACCTGCGCCAGTACGTGGTGGTCTTCGGCGAGGCGTCGAGCCATGCGCGCCACGATGATCTGGTGACGGATTTCCGCGCCCTGGCGGGCCGCGATTTCCTGATCCTGCGAAAGTCGGCGCCGAATCTCGACGACTACCGCAAGTATTTCCGCGAGGTCGGCGCCGACAGCTTCGAGATTCGCGGCGCGCGCTTCTGGCGGGTCAAGGGCCAGAGCTTCGACTATGCGGCCTACCGCGAGGGCGTGCTGGCCGGCGTGCGGCGGAAGTACTATGCGATTCCTGCCTGGCTGCCGCAAACTGCCTGTTATATGTGCGATCGATATTTCCCGGGGGAAGCATGCCGCCGCTGATCCAGCTTTTGCGGCCCCACCAGTGGCTGAAGAACGGCTTCGTCTTCGTCGGCCTGCTGTTCGGCCATGCCTGGACCGATCCGCTCAGGCTCGGCCAGGCGCTGGCCGCCTTCGCCGCGTTCTGCCTGCTGGCCTCGGCCGTGTATGTGATGAACGACCTGATCGACCGCGAGCAGGACCGGCTGCATCCAAAAAAGCAGCGCCGGCCGCTGGCGGCGGGCACCGTGAGCGTGGCTGCCGCCAGCGTTCTGGCCGCCGTGCTGCTGCTGGCCGGCGGCAGCATCGCCTGGCTCTGGGCCGGTTCGGCGCCCTGGATTTTCCTAGTCTACGTCGTGCTCAACATCGCCTACAGTTACCGCCTCAAGCACGTCGTGATCCTCGACGTGTTCATCATCGCCTCGGGTTTCATGCTGCGCATCCTCGCCGGCACGCTCGGGCTGGGCATCGCCCCGTCGCAATGGCTGCTGCTGTGCGGCCTGATGCTGACGCTGTTCCTCGGCTTCGCCAAGCGCCGCGCCGAACTCAACGCGCTGCTGGCGGAAAGCGCCGGCCACCGGCGCGTGCTGGAGCACTACACGGCGCCGATGCTGGACCAGTTCATCGGCATCGCCGCGGCCGGCACGGTGATTTCCTACGCGCTGTACACGGTCAGCGCCGAGACCGTCGCCCTGCACGGCACGCGCGGACTGATCGCGACCGTGCCCTTCGTGCTCTACGGCATGTTGCGCTACCTGTGGCGCCTGCATACCCGCGGCGGCGGCGGCGACCCGGCGCAGGAACTGCTTTCCGACCCCCACCTGCTGGCGGCCACGGCGGGCTGGCTGCTGCTGGTGCTGGCGCTGCTGGGCGGGGCTATAATGCCACGGCCATGAGCGCGATCGACCACATTCCCAACGTCGAATATCTCGGCGATGCCGTGCCCTTCGTCGGCCGCATCCGCGAGATCATCGAGGTCATCCAGTTGTTCGAGGACTTCGAGCCGGATGAGCTGGAAGGCCTCGCCCGCTACATGCGCTGCTACCGCGCGCCCCTGGGCACTGAGATCATCCACGAGGGCGACAACGGGGACTTCATGCTGCTGCTGCTCGACGGCAGCGTCGAGATCGTCAAGAAGGACGTGCGCGGCCTGGCGCAGATCATGGGCACCGCCGGTCCCGGCAAGACGCTGGGCGAAATGTCGCTGATCGACGGCGAGCCGCGCTTCGCCAGCTGCGTCGCGCTCGACACGGTCGAAGTCGCCGTACTCGATCGCGAAAGCCTGTCGCGCATCATCACCGAAGAGCCGCGCATCGGCGTCAAGCTGATGATGGAACTGCTGATGCTGCTCAACCAGCGGCTGCGCAGCGTCAGCGCGCAACTGATGGACTGCATGGAAGCGCGGCGCTCGCGCATCCGCTAGACCGGCCCCTGCCGGCGCCGCTTCACTGCCCGACCGGGCGCAGCACAAATACCTCGGGATCGTCGCCATGCTCCAGCAGCACTGCGCGTACCCGTGCCTGCCAGCATTCGCGAAACTCGGCAGCCTGTTCCGGCGTGGCGCTGCCGTCGAGGCACTTTTGCATCAGTTCGATGGTCTGCGGCGCGAAAGGCACCGACTGCAGGCGCGCCGCAATATCGACGGCCTGGCCGGTATCGACGCGGGTAAAACGGATTTCCTCCCTGACGTCTGCCGAGAAATACAGCAGATGGCGCCGGTCGAAACGTCCGCCGAGACCCTTGAAGCCGGTGTCGTGGGTGGCGCCGGTGAGCAGGGTGACGACATTGGCCATGACGCCGGTGACGCCCGACAACTGATCCTGGCGGAATGCGACGCGAATTCCGCCGCGCTCCGGCAAGCTGTCCGGGTAGAGCTCGGTCAGCGCCTTCAGCGTCATCCAGTAGGCAGAAGCCACGGTGGGGCAGGAATGGCCGGCCAGCTTGACCGCATCGAGGTAGGCGTATTCGATGCGGCCATTTTCCGCCGCGCCGAGGAACTCGGCGAGCGGGTCATACACGCTCAGGCGACGTACCTGAGCGTAGAAAGCCGGCGTCTGCACCGTCTTATTGCTTCTTGATGAAGTCGATCACGATGTTGCCCGGCTCGCGCTGGCGGTAGGTGATTTCCACTGCGTCGCCATAGCGTTGCACCAGTTGGTCGAGCAGCGGCAGCGGGTCGTGGTCATTGACGAAACGCATGGTTTCGCCGGCGCGCAGCGCGTCGAGCGCACCGAATATCGCAGCATGGCGAAAACGCTTGGCGATGCCGCGGGCGTCGAAGGGATAGATCGAATCGGGGGAGAGATGAACATGCATGGCGTTTTACCTGTGGGTTAGGGTGACGCCACTATGCATTTTCCCCGTCGCCGGTAAATTGATGTAAATCAGTTATAAAACATAAACTTAAAACCATACTAAAAAAGTAGGCTTTAGATCGCCCCGATTGCGGTGGCGGCGGGCTGGCCGCGACTTTTGTCGAATACGGATGGTGCATGCCAGCGCGACAGATGCGTGCGCCATGACGTAGCATGTACGGCCCGGCATCGGTGGCCCATTCCCAATCCGTCATGATGGTCTCGCCATGAGCTTCCATTTCCTGCAAAGCCTGTTCAATCCGCAAAGCATTGCCGTGATCGGCGCCAGTGCGCGCCCGCAGCGGATCGGCAACGTGCTGATGCGCAACCTGCTGGCCGGCGGATTCGGCGGCGTCATCATGCCGGTGAACCCGAAGCGCGATGCCGTGGCCGGGGTGCTGACCTACCCGACGGTTGCGGCCCTGCCGCAGACGCCCGACCTGGCGATCATCTGCACGCCGGCGGCGACGATTCCCGCCCTGATCGACGATCTTGGCCGGCGTGGTACGCGTGCCGCGATCATCATGGCGGGCTACTTGTCGACCACGCTCAGCGCCGACGGGCGACCGCTGGGCGAGGTGATTCTCGAAGCCGCGCGTCGCCACGGCGTGCGCCTGCTGGGCGGCAGCACGCTGGGCATCGTGGTGCCGAAGTCGGGAATCAACGCCACCTTTTCCCAGATGCGGGTGCAGCCGGGCAAGCTCGGTTTTGTTTCGCAGTCCGATGCCGTCGGCACCATGGTGCTCGACTGGGCGCTGCCGAAGAAGGTCGGCTTCTCTCACTTCGTCTCGCTGGGCGACGCGCTGGATATCGGCTTCGGCGAAGTCCTCGATTTTCTTGCCAGCGATCCGGATACCCAGGCCATCCTGCTCTACATCGAATCGATACGCGACCGGCGCAGCTTCATGGCGGCGGCGCGGGCGGCGGCGCGCAACAAGCCGGTGGTGGCGATCAAGGCCGGGCGCGCGCCGCACCAGCGCCTGCTGGGCATCTCCGATCCGCTGTTCCTGGATCTGCCGAACCTGATCAGCAGCGACGATGTGTTCGATGCGGTCTTGCGCCGCGCCGGCATCCTGCGCGTCGAACATCTCGACGAACTGTTCGGCGCCGTGGAGACCGTGGTGCGTTCGCGGCCGATGAGCGGCAGCCGCCTGGTGGCCATCAGCAACGGCGGCGGCGGCGGCATCATGGCCGAGGACAGCCTGTACCTCGGCGGTTATGCGATGCCCGCGCTCAGCGAACAGACCGTGGCGCGGCTGCGGCGCATCCTTCCGCCGAGCTGGGACGGCTGCAATCCCATCGACATTCGCGTGGATGCCAGCGCCGAACGCTATGCGGCGGTGCTCAAGGCGCTCTGCGAGGAAAACGCCGCGAACGCGATACTCGTGATGCACACGCCGAATGCGCTCACCGATAGTCGCGACATCGCCGAGACGGTGATCAAGGCCGCGAAATCCATCACCTGCAACCTGCTGACCTGCTGGATCGGCGACGAAAGCGTCGCCGCCGAACGCATGCGCTTCGTCGATGCAGGCATTCCAACCTTCTCCACGCCGGGGCATGGTGCGCGGGCTTTTCTCCACATCGACAATCATCGTTTGGCGCGCGAGCTGCTGATGCAGGTGCCACCGTCCATCCCCAGCAGCTTCAGTCCCGACGTCGCGGGCGCGCGCCGCATCGTCAGCGTTGCGCTGGGGGAAGGCAGAACACAACTGACCGAGGCGGAATCGAAAGCCATCTTCTCTGCTTACGGCATCCCGGTCGTGCCGACCCACCCGGCAGCGGATCCGCAGCAGGCGGCCCAGGTCGCGCAGCGCATCGGCCTGCCGGTGGCCCTGACCGTGATGTCGCGCGACCTGCGCCGCAAGTGGGACATCGGCGGCGTGGCGCTCAACCTGGAAACCGCCGAGGCGGTCGAGGCCGCCGCCCGCGGCATGATAGAGCGGGCGCGCCTGATGTGCCCAGAGGTGACGATCGGCGGTTTCAACGTCCAGGTCATGGTCCCGCGCGGCCAGGCGCGGCAGCTGATCGTCGGCGTCGCCAGCGATCCGCTGTTCGGCCCGCTGATCATTTTCGGCGAGGGCGGACGCGCGGTGGAAGTCTACCGCGACATGTCGGTGGGATTGCCGCCGCTGAACATGCCGCTGGCCCATGACCTGATCGGCCGCAGCCGCGCCGCGGCCTTGCTGGAGAGCCACCATGGCTATCCGGCGGCGGATCGCGAGGCGATCGCCCTGGTGCTGACCAAGATCTCGCAGCTGCTGATCGACTTGCCGCAGATCGTCGAGCTCGACATCAATCCGCTGTTCGCCGACCACCTGGGCGTGACGGTCGTCGATGCCCACATCCGGTTATCGGCGGCGCCGATCGACCCATACCGCCTGGCGATCCAGCCCTACCCGCAGGCGCTCGAAGCAGCCGCCACGCTGCGCAACGGGCGGCCGGTGCTGTTCCGACCGATACGCCCGGAAGATGAGGCCGCACACTACGCTTTCCTGTCGCAGATGAGCGAGCAGGATCTGGTCTACCGCTTCTTCCATTACGTCAAGGAGCTTCCGCGCCGCGACATGGCCAGGCTGACGCAGATCGATTACGACCGCGAAATGGCCTTCATCGCCTGCGCCACCGGCGCCGACGGCAAGCCGGAAACCCTCGGCGTGGTGCGCGCCGTTGCCGCACCGGACAGCCATGTCGCCGAATTCGCCATCATCATCCGCTCCGACTTGAAGGGCCAGGGCCTGGGCTCCGGCCTGCTGCGCAAGATGATCGATTATTCCGCCGCGCGCGGCATCCGCACATTCACCGGCGACGTGATGTACGACAACCAGCCGATGCTGAACCTGCTCAAGGCCTTCGGCTTCAGTTTCGGGCGCGCCGAAGAAGCCGGCATCGTGCGCTGCACGCTCGATCTGCAGCCCGTGCTTCCCGGGTAGCGGCGGCGCGCCCTCAGGCGTTCTTGCCTTTTTGCCACAGCACGTCGCCGCCGCCTGCCGCCTTGTTCAGCCAGCGGCCGAGCACGAACAGCAGGTCGGACAGGCGATTCAGGTATTGCCGTCCGGCGTCCGAAACGGCTTCCTCGGCGGCCAAAGCCACGGTCATGCGTTCGGCGCGGCGGCAGACGGTGCGCGCGAGATGGGTCAGCGCCGCGGCGCGCGCGGCGCTGGACCGCCCCGAGCCGCGCAATTCATCACCCGGAGCGGACACAGTCCGCGAACCGTCGTCACCCCCTTCGGGAAGGGGGCTGGGGGGAAGGGGAACCCCTGCGCCCGGCAGGATGAATTCCTTGAGCGGGCCGAGATCGGCGTTGTAGCGATCGATCGCGGCTTCCAGGCGTGCCGGCTGCGTGGCTTTCAGCAGCGTCGCGCCGGGAATCGAGATTTCGCCGCCGAGGTCGAACAAGTCGTGCTGGATGCCGGTGAACAGCTCGCGTATGTCGGCCGGCAGTTCTTCGCAGAGGATCACGCCGAGCAGCGAGTTGAGTTCATCGATGTCGCCCATCGCGGCGACGCGGGCGGAATTCTTGGAGGTGCGCGAACCATCGCCGAGGCCGGTGGTGCCGGCATCGCCGGTGCGGGTGTAGATCTTCGAAAGGCGGTGTCCCATGGCGGGCTTCCTGTGGTGGGGGAGTGCCCGATTATGGCGCAGGCTGCGGAAAGTTGGCGCTGATGAAGCCCCTGCGCAGCAAGGCGGTCGAGCAAAGTACGCTCTGATGAAGCCCCTGCGCAGCAAGGCGGTCGAGCAAAGTTCGCTCTCCTCGCCGCTGCGGATCCTCGCCGCTGCGGATGGCGAGACGGTGTCAGGCCTGTTTCGCCACCGCGCTGTCGATTTGCGGCGCCTCGGCGCCGGAACGCACCACCAGCACGGCGCAATCGAGGCGGCCGATGATCTGGTCGGCCATGCCGCGGCCCAGGCTCTGCTGATAGCCGATCACCACCAGGTCGGCGCCGAGCTCCCGCGCCGCGGCGGGGATGGCCTGTTCCGGGGCGCCTTCGACGATCAGGCTGTCGCATTCGATGCCTTCGACGCGGATTCGGGCGGCCTTGAGCGCCAGGTCATCGGCGGCGTTTTCGCGGTCCCTGCCGGTGGCCACTGTCGCGACCAGGGTCAGCGGGATGTGCGTGACCTTGGATATCTGTCCGGCGATTTCGGCGACGCGATCGCTGTCCATCGATCCGTCGCTGGCGACCAGGATGCGCTGCCGCCACATCTGCGACTGCCAGCCGGCGATCAGCACATGGCAGTGCGCCTGGTCGATGATCTGCTCGGCGATGTCGCCCAGCAGGCGCTGCTTGAGGTCGCCGCGCGGCGGACGGCGGCCGATGATCACAATGTTGGTGTCGGCCGTCGTTGCGGCGGCGACCACCTCCTTCACCGCCTGCTTGCCGTGGCGCACTATCTCCTCGGTATGGACGCCGGCCACCAGCGCCGCGCGCGTGGCCACCGCGAGCCGGGCGCGGGCCATTTCATCGTCCTCCGCGGTCGGTACCGAGGTCATCACGTCGAGCGTGACGCCAAAGCTCTTCGCCAGCGCGATGGCGATTTCCTGCGGCGCATGGCTGAATTCGCTGCCGTCGGTGGCCAGCAGCAGGCGCTGGCGGCGGAAGCCGTCGGGCAGCAGCTTGCCGGTGCAGGGCTTGAAGATGCGCGTCTTGCAGGTACGGCAGATATCCGGATCGAGGGTCCAGTAGAGCGCGCTGGTGACGTCGGTCATCACCGGGAAGAAGGCGCCTTCGCCGATATCCTTGGTATAGCCGCCCTGGCGCAGGAACTGGTAGTTCGCCTGGTTCAGGCGGTAGAAATACAGGCCGCCGCCCAGGCGCCGTCGCCGCCGCGCCTCCTGCGCCAGGATCTCGGCGCCGGCGATGTCGATGGTATTGAGGCTGGCGGCCGCGATCAGCACCGACTTCTGCTGCGGGTTGTCCTCGTCGATCTGCTGCAAGGCCTGCTGCACGAAGCTCGCGGCGCCGAAATAGACTGAGCCGTTGATGCGCACGATGCGCATTTGCGGGCATTCCGGCCGTCCCTTGGCGCGCACGAAGTGGTAGGCGCCTTCCTCCGGTGCCGGCACCAGGGGCACGATCTCGGGCTTCGACGAGCGGTAGAGATACATCACCAGCGAAAGGAAGACGCCGATGAAAATACCGGCTTCGAGATTGAACAGCGTGCCGACCAGGGTCGCGCCGAGGATCACCGATTCCGCCTTGCTGGTGTGCCAGATATGGCTGATGTGGTGGAAGTCGATCAGGCCCCAGGCCACCAGGAACAGGATGCCGCCCATCGCCGCATTGGGCAGGTAGGCGGCGAGCGGCGCCACCAGCAGCAGCACCAGCAGCAGGAAGGCCGTGGCAAAAATCGAGGCCAGCGGCGTGCGCGCGCCGGCTTCGTAGTTCACTCCGCTGCGGTTGAAGGAACCGCTCGATGCGTAGGCCGAGAAAAACGACCCGACCAGGTTGGACAGGCCCTGGCCGATGAATTCCTGGTTGGCGTCGATGCGTTGCTCGGAGCGCACCGCGATGGCGCGCGAGATCGACACCGCCTCGGTCAGCGCCAGCATGGTGATGACCAGCGCCGGGCCGAGGGTATGGCGCAGGGTGTCGAGCGAGAAGTCGGGCATCGACAGCGGCGGCAACTGCGCGGGCAGGGCGCCGACGGTCATGATGCCGGTGGAATCCTGTCCCTGCCAGAGGTTGAGGATTTCCGCCACGATGCTGCCGACGATCATCGCCGCGATCATGTAGGGAATCTTCTTCAGGTAGCGCCGGGCGAGTATGCCGGTGGCCAGCGTGATGCCGCCGACACCGGCGACCCAGGGATTGATGTTGCCGGCCTGCACGATCAATTGGCGGATGATTTCGTAGAAGGGCGTGCCGCGCGGGATGTCGATGCCGAAGAAATTGCGCACCTGGCTGGCCGCGATCAGGATCGCCGCGCCGGCGGTGAAGCCGATCACCACGGTATGCGAAATGAAATTCACCAGCGCACCCATGCGCGCCAGGCCCAGCACCAGCTGGAACACGCCGACGAGGAAGGTCAGCGTCAGCACCAGGTTGATGTACTGCGCCGAGCCGGGCTCGGCCTGGTGCGACAGCGCGGCGAAAACGGCGATCGAAATCGCCGTGGTCGGCCCCGACACCAGGTGCCAGCTCGACCCGAACAGCGCGCCGATCACCGCCGGCATCATCGCCGCATAGAGGCCGTATTGCGGCGGCAGGCCGGCGATGGTGGCGAAAGCAACGCCTTGCGGCAGCACGATCAGGGCGCCGCTGAAGCCGGCGAGCAAGTCGTCCTTGAGGCTGCGCCGGGTGATCAGCGGCCACCAGAGCAGGAAGGGGAAGAATTTGCCCAGCGGGCCGGCAGGCAGTTTCATGTTGGCGGGAGTCGGCGCGTCGCCGAGAGGCTGTGGCAGGGCGGAAGCCATGAATATTAGCAGATCGTAATGTTGGCTCAAAGCCGGCAGGATGCCGGGAGCAACCGATCATGCTAGGCGCTGCCGCGTGAAGGCAGCGTCAAGAAGTCGTGAAGTCCAGGGTGACCGTAGTGCCTTTTTCGAGATCGCTTCGCAGCGCGACCTGCCAGCCGAGGCGGTCGCAGACGCGTTTGACGAGAAACAGGCCGATGCCGGCGCCGACGCTCTCGGGTCCGCGGTAGTGGCGTTCGAAGACGCGGGCGAGGGCCTCGTCGCCGATGCCGCTGCCGCTGTCCCGCACCGTCAGCGACGCGGGGTCGAGCGCGACCGCGATGACGCCGTCGCGCGTATGGGCCACGGCGTTGTGCACCAGGTTGGCGATGACGATGGCAAACAGCGCCGGCGGCACCTTGAGTTCCACCGTCGCCGGCGCGTCGAGTTTCAGCGTCGTGCCGCGCGACGCCGCCAGCGTGCGATAGCGCTCGATGCAGGCGGCGGCAAGGCGCGTCGCATCGCAGGTTTCGTCGAGCGGTGCGTAGTCCTCGCGCGCCAGCAGCAGCAGCGCGGCGATCAGTTGCGCCATTTCCTCGGCCGCGCGTTCGATGCGCGCCACGCGTTCGCGCTGTGCCGCGTCCAGGCCCGGGTCTTCGGCCAGCACCTCGGCGGCGCCGCGGATCACCGCCAGCGGCGTGCGCAGTTCATGGCTGGCGTCGGCGGCGAAACTGCGTTCGCGCTCGACGAAGGCCGCCAGACGCGCCAGGTAGCGCTCGAAGGCATGCGCCAGTTCGTCGATCTCGTCGCCCGGGGCGGCCGCCGCCACGATGGCCGGCAGGCGCGGCGGACTTTCCGGGTCGGCGTCGGTCACCGCGCGCGCCAGTTCGGTAACCGGTGCGATCACGCGCCCGGCCAGCCACAGGCCGCCCACCGCGGCGAGCAGGGTCATCAATACCGCGCCGGCCACCAGGTAGCCGAGGAAACGCTGCTGGCGGCGCTTCTGCCGCACCTCGTCGAACAGGATCACGTAGCGGCTGCCGTCCTGTTCGGCGACCGCCGCGCGATACGGGATGCCGTCGAGTTCGATTTCGTGCTGGCCCGCAGGCAGGGTGCGCAAGGGCGGCGGCAGGTCGTCGCCGATTGAGCCAGATGAACCGGACGCCATGGAGTAGCCGCGCAGGCTGGCGGCGGCCGGCGGCAGCGAGTTCGGATTGCGCGCGCGGCGCGCCATGTAGTCCTCCAGCTCGGCCGTCAGCGTCTGATCCATCAGCCGCTGCGACACGTCGAGGGTGGCGAACCAGATGCCGAGGCTGAGCAGCAGGCTCAGCGCGGCGCCCAGGCCGGCGAAGGCCATGGCGACGCGCAGGCGAAGACTACGGCGGCGTGCCATCGTCGGCCGGGTCGGCGGGGTCTGGCGGTGCGATCTGCCAGCCGAGCCCGCGCAGGGTGTGCAGCAAGGGTTGGCGGAAAGGCTTGTCGATCGCGGCGCGCAGCAGGTGCAGATGGCTGCGCAGGGCGTCGGAATCCGGCGGCGCATCGTGCCAGATGGCGCGCTCCATTTCCTCGCGGCCGAGCACGCGCGGCGAGGCGCGCAGCAGGGTTTCGAGCATGCGCAGCGGGATCGGCGGCAGGGCGATTTCGCGGCCGCCGCGGGTGACGCGCAAGGTCGCGGTGTCGAAGCACAGGTCGGCCACGCGCAACTCGCCCTGCGCCACGCTGGCCTGGGCGCGCCGGGCCAGCGCCAGGATGCGCGCGGCCACCTCGCGCAGGGCGAAGGGCTTGACCAGGTAATCGTCGGCGCCGGCTTCGAGGCCGGCGATCTTGTCGTCGAGGGTGTCGCGTGCCGTCAGCATCAGGATCGGCGTTGCCTTGCCGACTTCCTCGCGCAGACGACGGCACAGCGCGATGCCGTCCATGCCGGGCAGGATCAGGTCGAGCAGGATCACGTCGAAACTCTGGCTGCTGGCCAGATGCAGTCCGGCGATACCGTCGCCGGCCGCGTCGACCAGATGCCCCTTGGCCGTCAGGTAGTCGACCAGATTGGCGGCGAGATCGGGGTTGTCCTCGACGACGAGGATCTTCAGCGGGGAAGTTTTCCGCGCCGGATTGGCGGTGGGTGGCAGTGGGCTCATGGGTCGATTATCCCGCAGTGGTGCTCAGTGGCGCGCAGTGGCAAAGAGTTGGCGCTGGCGAGACGGCGTCGCCGTCAATCGGGTGAAGAATTGTCATCGCGGATCCTCGACCTGAGCTTGCGCCAGAGCGAACTGCGATTGATGCCCAACGCCTGTGCGGCCAGGGTCTGATTGCCGCCGACAGCGTCGAGCACCCAGCGGATGTAATCGCGCTCCTGCTCGTCCAGGGTGGGAATGCGGCCATTCTTCCTGCGGAACACGGAAAACTCGCCGGATTGCAGGTGCGGCGGCAATTGCGCCAGCCCCAGGGTATCGCCGTCCGAAATTGCCACGCCGCGTTCGACGATATTTTCCAGTTCGCGCACGTTGCCTGGAAACGCATAAGTCTGCAGGCATTCGAGTGCGTCGGGCGTGAATGCGGTGACGGGCTTGCCCATCTGCAGCGAAAACTTGTGCAGCAGGTGCTGCGCCAGCAACGGGATGTCATCGGGCCGCTGCGCCAACGGCGCAATGTGCAGGGTGACCACGTTGAGGCGGAAGTACAGGTCCTGGCGCAGGATCTGGTCGGCGACGGCCCGCGCGACATCGCGATTGGTGGCGGCGACGACGCGGATGTCGACCTTGGTCGGCACGGTTGCGCCAAGGCGCAACACCTCCTTCTCCTGGATCACGCGCAGCAGCTTGACCTGCATTTCCGGCGGCATTTCGGTGATCTCGTCGAGAAACAGCGTGCCGCCCGAGGCGGCCTCGATCAAGCCCTTGCGGGCACTCGCGGCGCCGGTGAAGGCTTCGCGCTCGTGACCGAAGAGTTCGTTGGCGAATAGTTCCTTGTTGAAGGCGCCGCAATTGACCGCGACCAATGGGCCGTTGTGGCGCTTGCCGTGACGATGGAGGAATTGCACCAGCAACTCCTTGCCGGTGCCGCTGTCGCCGGTGACAAGCACGTTGCAGTCGGTGGGGGCGATCTGTCGCGCCAGGTCGAGCATGCGCAAGGTGGCGGGATCCTGAGTGATGAATTTTGCCTGGCCGCGGTAGCTGGCGATTTCCGCGCGCAGTTGTTTGTTTTCGCGGCGCAGCCGCTGCTTTTCGAGCGCCTCGGCGACGACTTTCCTGACTTCGTCGAAATGGAAGGGCTTGGCGATGTAATGGAAGGCCCCCAGCTTCATCGCGCGCACGGCGGTCTCCGTGGTGGCGTAGCCGGTGATGACGATGACCTCGCTGTCGGGGTGGCGCGCCTTGCAGGCCTTGAGCAGGGCCATGCCGTCGGCCTGTTCCATGCGCAGGTCGGTCAGCAGCAGGTCGAACGGCCGGCTTTCGAGCAAGGCCAGCCCTGCGCTGCCGCTATGCGCCGTGGTGACCTCGTAGCCTTCCGCCGTCATGACGTGGCTCAGGTTGCGCACGGCGATTTCCTCGTCGTCGACAATCAGGATTCGATCAGGCTTTTTCATGTGTCCATGTACTTTCACCGTCTTCCGGCAGCCGCATGACGAAGGTGGCGCCGCGGCCATCTTCGCTGGCCGCCGAGATGCAGCCGCCGTGTTCTTCGACGATCTGGTAAACGATGAACAGGCCCAGCCCCATGCCCTTGCCGACATCCTTGGTGGTGAAGAAAGGATCGAAGATGCGCGGCAGTATCTCCGGAGGAATCCCAGGGCCGTTGTCGCTGACGCGGATGTCGATGGCGGCCATGTCGCGGCAGGGCGCAAGGCCAGCATCCGCCGGCGCGGCAGCCCCCGGAGCATGCCGCCTGGCGCCGATCGAAACCCGGCCGCGCTCGCCGGCGGCTTGCATCGCGTTCTTGATCAGGTTCAGCAGTGCCTGCTGCAATCTTTGCGGATCGGCGCGGACCGCAAGGTCGCTGGGGATGTCCAGACCGATCTCCAGCTCGTGCGGAGTATCGTCCTTGATGAAGCGCAGGGTTTGGCGGACCAGAGGCTCCAGCGGCAGCGTCTCCACCTGGAAGCGGCGCTCACGCGTGAAGTCGAGCAGCGAGCGCACTATGTCACGCGCTCGCACGCACTGGTCGTCTATCTGCCGCAGCATGTTGCGCTGCGGACTGTCGGTGGCAAGAGTGTTGTCTTCGAGCAGGATCTGGCAGGAGGACCAGATGTTCGACAGCGGGTTGTTCAGTTCATGCGCCACACCGGCCACCATGGTGCCCATCGAGGCGAGTTTTTCCGAGCGCAGCAAATGTTTTTGACGCTCCTCCAGTTCCTTCAGCACCTGGTTGAAGGCCGTCACGATGGAAACGATTTCCCGGTCTTCGCCAGGCATCGCCAACGCTCTGCGCCGGCCGCGGGCAACGGCGGTGAGGCTATCCTCGACCTGCTTCAGCGGCTGCACCACCCGGCGCGACAGCGCCTGGCCGACGGCGATCATCAATAGTGCGACACCGGCGACAGAAAAGAACAGCATCACCCGGAACGACGACAACGAGTGCTTGACCAGTTGGCGCTCGGCAGCCACCACCGCTTCGCTGGCGGCGACGATGTTTTGCCCGGTGGTCCGCACGTCCGGCTCCAGTTGCTTCAGGCGGTCAGGCTGCTCGCGGCTTGCGGCGAAGCAGGCCTCGATAGCCTGCCGGTAGCGGGTCAGTTCGCCGCGCAGTTCAGCCAGCCGTTGCCCTGCGCCGAGCGTGACGAAGTCCCTGGCGTTGCTGTCGAGCAGTCCAAGCATCCTGGTGCTGTAGGCGACATTTTCCCGGTAGTCGGCGTCCTGCCCGTAGAGGAAGAAATTGCGCTCGAAGCGACGAATTTCGAGGGCGGTGTCGAACAGTTCCGAAACCCGCTCGCCGAGCAGGATCTCGTCTTCCAGCAAGCGCAATTCCTCGTAGGCGAACAGGGATATCGCCAGCGTCAGCGAGGCGATTGCCGCGTAGGCGAAGGCTATTTTTCCGCGCAGCGAAGGACGCGAGCTAAAAAGCTTCATCAGATCGTGATGTTTGGACGAGTGTTGCATTATGCATCGTGTGCCCGGATCTGTGTAGCGCCTGGATTAAGTGCCCGTGTTGCAAGGGGCGGCAGCGGTATCTGGTGTTTCGTCGGGCGCTGATGTGTTGCATATCGCAGCGCCTGACGTCTTACACAGGGGCGTTAAATTTATAAAAGTTCCAACGGAACAAGCGCTTGCCTGACGAGGCACGGTCGGTGCATAGGAATCCCGTTCTTGCGGTTCAACCATGGGAACTCACATGCATGCAATTCTTCAGGACTTCCTCGACCGATTTCTTCGTGCGACCGAGTTTGCCAACACGGGCAACCTCGGCGAAGCCTTGTGTCTGATGGAGAAACACCATCTGGCCGAAGTCGAGCAGCGCCAGTCTCAGACCGCGCGGCGTCGGGTTCGGAAGCTCATGCAGCGGCCGCGCCAGTTTCATTCAACTACCATCGAACCGGCACAGCGTCACCCGCGCTGGCGCGGCAAGGTCCTGGTCGCAGCTTGCATGGCGCCGCAAGGCGGCAGGCTGAAAGAAACATGCTGATGGGCGTCAGCGTGTCCTTGCCCTTGCCGGTCGCCCGGTACTTGCATTCACTGTTTGATTCGCTGCGCGTCCTGCGCAACGGGGATACCCTGCGGCGCGATCTCCTCGCCGGCATCACCGTGTCGCTGGTGGCCATTCCGCAGTCGCTGGCCTATGCCCAGCTGGCCGGCGTGCCGGCCTATTACGGGCTCTATGCGGCACTGCTGCCGACCATCATCGGCGCTTTGTTCGGCTCCTCCTCGCAATTGTCCACCGGGCCGGTGGCGATGACTTCCCTGCTCACCGCGGCCAGCATCGCGCCACTCGCCGCCCATGGCAGCGATACCTTCTATTCCTACGTGATCCTGCTGGCGCTGATTTCGGGACTGTTCCAGATTGCCTTCGGCGTTTTGCGCATCGGCGTGCTGCTCAATTTCCTCTCCCATCCGGTTCTGATGGGCTTCATCAACGCCGCCGCGCTGATCATCGGCCTCTCGCAGTTGCCCGCGCTGCTGGGTATGTCGATGCACAATTCCGAGCATTTCCTGGCCGACATCTGGCATGTGCTGGTGCATATCGACGCCCTGCACGAACTGTCGCTCGGCTTCGGTCTGGTTGCGATCGTCATGCTGACCGGGTTCAAGCGCCTGACACCGAAGCTGCCGGGCGTACTGATAACCGTGGTGCTCTTGACGGGCGCCAGCTACGCCCTCCAATACGCCGACCTCGGCGGCAAGGTGATCGGCGAGATACCGCGCGGCCTTCCCGAATTCAGCGTGCCGCCGCTGGACTGGAAGGCCACCATGGACCTGTTGCCGGCCGGCTTCGTGATCGCCCTGATCAGCTTCATGGAAGCGATGTCCAGCGCCAAGGTGATCGCCATCCGGACGCGCCAGCCGTGGGACGAGAACAAGGAGCTGATCGGCCAGGGGCTGGCCAAGGTGGCGGCGGCTTTCAGCCAGTCGATGCCGGTCAGCGGCTCATTTTCGCGCTCGGCGCTGAATCTCGCGGCTGACGCCAGAACCGGGCTGTCGTCCGTCATTTCCGCGTTGTTCGTGCTGCTGACCCTGCTGTTCCTGACGCCGCTGCTCTATCACCTGCCCAAGCCGGTCCTTGCCGCGATCATCATGATGGCGGTGTTCGGTCTGATCAACATTCGCGCGCTGGCCAACGCGTGGCGGGCCAAGCGTGACGACGGCATCGCGGCGGCAGTGACCTTCGTGACGACGCTGGCCTTTGCGCCGAACATCCAGAATGGCATCCTGACCGGCATCATCCTGTCGCTGTCGCTGCTGCTGTATCGCATGATGCGGCCGCGCATTGCCCTGCTCGGCATGCACAGCGACGCGACCCTGCGCGACAGCGAGAGGCACCAACTGCCGCCGCTGCACTCCAGCCTCGGCGCCTTGCGCTTCGATGGCGCGTTGCGTTTCGTCAACGTCGCCTACTTCGAGGATGCGCTGCTGCGGCTGGAGCGGGAGAACCCGGAAATGACCTGCATCCTGGTCAAGGCCAGCGGGATCAACGACATCGACGCGTCTGGCGTGGAAATGCTGCTCAACTTGGCCAGCCGCTTCAAGTCGAGCGGCGTCACGCTGGTCTTCAGCGGCATCAAGAAACAGGTGGCCGATGTCATGGACCGTACCGGCCTGACGCAGGCGATCGGTCGGGAAAATATCTTTGCAACCGATCTGGAAGCGCTTGAGCGGCTGCGGCAACGCCTGCCGCCGTCACGGGAAGCAGCGGCCCGACCGGCCTTGTTGATGCACGTCGCCTGACCGCCAAAGGCGCCGCGCTCAGAGTTTCACCGCCAGCACCGGGCAGGCGGCGAAGCCGATCACACGCTCGGCGACGCTGCCCATCAGCAGGCGGTCGAGGCCGGTACGGCCGTGGGTGCCGATCACTATCAGGTCGACGCCGGCTTTGCTGGCCTGGTCGAGGATCACCTGCTCGGGGCGGCCTTCGGCGACGATGCCCGTCACCTGCACCGGTAGCGCTGCAAGGCCGGCCTTGACGCGGTCGATGGCAGTGACGGCCTCGCGCCGGCGCTGTTCGTTGTGGCTGGGCAGTACGGCTGAGACCACGGTCAGCGGCAATTGCCATTCCAGCGCGAGCTGGCCGGCCAGACGTGCTGCAGCGTCGCCGTGGCGCGAGCCGTCGGTGGCGACCAGGATGCCCTGGTGCCACTGTGCCGCGCCGCGCGGCGCCACCAGTACATTGCAGGGCGCATGGCCGATCACGCGCGCCGTGGCATCGCCGACCATGGCCCGCGCCAGGCCGCGCTTGCCGCGCCGGCCCATGACGATCAGATCGGCGCGGTCTTCGCTGGCGGCGTCCACAATGCCGCGATAGGGGTCTTCCGCCTCGGCGATCACCACTTCGTGTTCGATGTCGGCGGAGGCTTGCACGGCGCCGGCGACATTACGCCCGGCCTGGTCGAGCGCGACCTGCTCCAGTCCCGGTACTGTGGTTGCGTATTCGGGGTTGTAGACGGCGATGCTGGCGATGAACAGGCGGGCATCGTTGCGCCGCGCCAGTGCCGCAGCGACGCGGATCGCGCCCTCACTGTATTCGGAACCGTCGGTGGCGAGCAGGATGCGGCGCCAGCGGCCGCCGCGCTCAAGCCCACCCTGGGCCGGCGTGAAGGCGGCCATGCCCGCCGCCAGCTGGCGCGCGAAGTCGGCCTTGCGGTGTTCGGCGATGCCCTTGGTGAGCGAGGTCAGCACCGTCACCGCGCCGAGGATCAGCGCCACCGCCAGCACGCTGTCGCCCAGCGTCTTGAGCGTGGCGATGCTGCCGTGGTCGAGCGGCGCGATCATGCCCAGTTCGGACATGTAGCCCGGTATGTAGAACATGCGCGAGAACAGCACGGTGAGCATGATCACCGCCATCACCAGCTTGATCTGGTAGTCCTTGACGTAGGTGGTGCCGATCGCGCCGAGCTGGATGCCGAACAGCGAGCCGAGCAGGATCAGCATCGACAGGCGCACGTCGACCGCGCCTTCGAGGCCGTAGAGGAAGGTGCCGCCCAGGCCCATGACGAAGGCGATTACCAGTTCGGTACCGGAGGCCAGCAGCGCCGGCACGCCGAGGATGTAGATCATGGCCGGCACGCCGATGAAGCCGCCGACGGCGATGGCCGAGGCCAGCAGGCCGGTGGCGAAGCCGATCGGGATCACGAACAGCAACGAGACGCGGCCCTTGAGGGCGTCGAAATGCATCATGGTGCCGGGGATGACTATCGAACGGACCCAGAGCGCCAGCGGCGGCACCACGTGTTCCTCGTCCTGCGGCGCATGGCGCAGCTTGCGGTAGTCGCGCAGGACGAAGCCGCCGACGGCCGCCAGCACCACGATGAAAATCGCCGAGACGTAGAGATCGGTGCCGACCTTGCCGAAAGCCCGGCTGATGCCGACCATCAGGTGCTTGCCGGCGAGCATGCCGCCCTCGGCGAAAAGGCCGAGGATGAGGCCGAGCTTGACGTCCACCTGGCCGTACTTGTGGCGCTTGGCCGCGCCCACCAGCGCCTTGGGAAATTTGTGGCAGATGTTCGAGGCCACCGCCACCATGGCCGGCGCGCCCAGCGCCATCATCGCCGGGGTCAGCACGAAGGCGCCGCCCGAGCCGATGAAGCCCGAGACCATGCCGCCGATGAAGCCGATCAGCACCAGCAGGAATACCGTCGCCGCGTTGAGTTCGATGAACTGGGTAGCTTCCATGATTGGGCTATTTCCTGGCTTCGGCGTGGGAAGCCGGCTTGAGGCCCATCGCTTCCCAGAACAGGCCGGTGAAGGCGCCATGGACGATCGAAATGGCGAAGGCGAGCAGGATCGGGATCAGCACATGCCACCAGACGCCGGGTTCGATGTGGCCGTTCAGGGCGCTGCAGGCCGCGGCATCGGCCTTGTGGTAATAGAGGAAGGTGCCGCCCCTATCGACGATGCAGACATCGGGCGTGGTGTGCGCCAGATGCAGGACCAGGTCGGAGTAGGAGAACATCGCCGTGTACAGCGCCGCCGTGGCGACGCCCCAGAAGATGGTCTTGCCCCAATGGGCGTTGTGCAGATCCATGTTTGTTCCCCTTGTGCAAACGGCCGATGCTGCAGTCTGGAAAGTGCCCGGACCTGGAGAAGTCCTTCTGACCTCAGGGTCTATTAAGGATTGCTAATATCACGGGCAGCGTGAAGGGAGCGTCAAGATGGGGCGCCGTGCCGCCAGCGCTGACTCCCTCCCCACGCCTTGCCTGCCGGGGATTTCGCTTCGCGGGCCGGCAAAGGGGAGGGCTGGGGTGGGGATGGGGCAAGCTTGGCGTTGACCGGCCATGAGCGAATCAGCCATGCGCTATGCTGGGCGCCGAACGGGGAGAGGACATGCGACGAGCGATTTTCTTTGCGCGGGGAGGGCGGTGATGGGCGGTGAGGCGGGCGCCGCGATGGAATCTTCCGCCTGGAATCCCGGCGTCGGCACCGGCATCCCGCGGGAGTTCGCAACGCTGGAGACGATCTTCCGCCCGGAGTGCGTGCTCACCGGCAGCGACGAGATCGACGAGCTCGCCGCGCTGACCGGCCTGCCGCACGAGGAACTCACGGTGTTCCGCCCGCAAAGGCTGGCGCTGCATGAAATCATCATCCGCGTCACTGCCGACATCGCCGTCGCCGAGGGCGAGGAGGAAGAGGATTTCGGGCGCAATTTCCGCCGCATCACCACGAAAATTTTCGACACCTGCGTCGCCCCGCATCTGGCCGAGATCGATCAGGCCTATGCGGAGCTGAGCCGGCAGGCCGACGAGCTGGTGCGCCGGATCCTCGCGGAGAGCTTGTTTGCGCCGCCGGCACCGGCAGTCGCGCGCGGCTGGTTCGGCCGCTGGCGCCGGGACAAGCGGCCGGGCGCGGCGCCCGAGTCGATGGCGGAACGCGAGTACCGCATCGTCGCCGGCTACAAGACGTTGGGCCTGGGTACCGACGATCCGCTGCGGCGCGCCGCGTACAAGAGCCTCTACCGCGTGCTCGGCGCGATTGCCGGCAAGCGCGGCCGCCTCGGCGCGGACCGCGACCTGCTGGCGAAGCTGGTCGCGCGCCACGTCTGCAACAGCCAGGGCAGCCAGCTGATCGGCCAGATGATCGCGCCCTGGGTCGTCGCGGCGATCGAGCGCGAAGGCTACGTTCGCGTCGCCACCCAGGCGGCGCCGGTGCTGATCAGCCTCAAGGGCGCCTCGGCCGCCGGCAAGAGCTCGCTGCGGCCCATGCTCAAGCAGGTCCTGCGCGAACAAGGCATCGCCGCCGACGGCTACGCCACGATCAGCCCGGATGTCTGGCGGCGTCAGCTGCTCGACTACGAGTCGCTCGGACCGGCGCGCAAATATGCCGGCCACCTGACCAGCCGCGAACTGATGGTGATCGACGGCAAGCTCGATCGCTACATCCGCGACAAGGCCGATCGCGAGCACGCGATCCCGCACCTGCTGGTCGATCGCTTCCGCTTCGACAGCTTCACCGCCGAGAAGGTGGCGCGCGTGCTGCACGACACCTATGCGCGCTACGTGCACACCATGTATATGTACTTCATCGTCACGCCGCCCGAGACCACCGTGCTGCGCGGCTGGCAGCGGGCGCTGGAGCGCGGCCGCTACAAGGCCGTGGAGGATTTCCTGGCGCACGGCGTGGAGGCCTACCGCGGCATGCCGAAGATCCTGTTCAAATGGCTGGCCAGCCCGCGCCCCGACTACCGCTACGTCTTCCTCGACAACCGCGTGGCACGCGGCAGCTTTCCCAAGACCATCGCCAGCGGCGACCGCGACCGGATGGTGATCTACGACCCGGCCGCCTTCATCGACATCGAGCGCTACCAGAAGGTCGACATCCATGCCGGCGCGCCGGCAGAGCTCTACCCGGCGTCGTCCGATTTGACGGTCGCCGCGAATTCCGGCTTCCTCAGGGAATGCGTGCGGCGCATCGCGACGCTGGAATTCGTCGATCGCGACAGCGGCCGTGCCTACCTGTGCGCGCACCGGGGCAGCTTCGAGGTGCAGGACGCCGCGCTGCTGGCCCGAGTGCTGGAGGATGCAGAGCTCGCCGCCGCGCTGCGCGCGATCGCGCCCGGGTTGGCGGCGCCCGGCCAAGAGTTGGCGATGGCGACACGGCGGAATACGCTCTCCTGATTGCGGAATAAAAACCTTGTTGGCTGGGACGGATTAGGCGCTGTTACTATCGGTCGCTTCGTCAAGAGAGCGTCAAGAACGGGTGTGGCCGCACTCCCGGACGCATGCATCTACCCCGGGATATGAGTTTTCCGCCGCTGCTGCAACGCTTCCTGCCCTTCCTGAGCTGGTTTCCCTATTCAGGGGCGACGCTGCGCGCCGACTTCATCGCCGGCCTCACCGTGGCGCTGGTGCTGGTGCCGCAGTCGATGGCTTATGCCCAGTTGGCCGGCCTGCCGCCCTATTACGGGCTCTATGCGGCCTTCCTGCCGGTGGTGGTGGCGGCGCTCTGGGGCTCGTCGCGCCAGCTCGGCACCGGGCCGGTGGCGGTCGCCTCGCTGCTCACCGCGTCCTCGCTGGCGCCGCTGGCGGCGCCGGGCTCGGAAGCCTTCGTCGCGCTGGCGATCATGCTGGCCCTGCTGGTCGGCATCTTCCAGCTCGCGCTGGGGGTGTTCAAGCTCGGCGTGGTGGTGAATTTCCTTTCGCATCCGGTCATCGTCGGCTTCACCAATGCGGCGGCGATCATCATCGGCCTGTCCCAGGTGAACAAGCTGATCGGCGTGCCGATGGGGCGCTCCGAGTCCTTCATCAGGGACATCTGGGGCGTCGTACAGTTGGTCGGCGACACGCATCTGCCGACCCTGGCCATGGGCGCCGCGGCGATCGCCATCATGTGGGTCATCCGCAGGAAGGCGCCCAGATTACCCGGGGTGCTGATCGCCGTCGCCTTGACCACCGTGGTCTCGTGGCAGATCGGCTTCGAGCGCAGCGCCGGCGCGAGCATCGAGCAGATCGCCGAACCCGAGGCACAGACGCTGCTCGGCGAATTCCTGCGCACCGAGGCGCGCATCAGGGAGATCAACGACCAGCTTGCCGCCGGCAATGCCGAGCTCAAGAAACTGCAAAAGGCCGGCAGCGAATCGGCTCACGATGTAGCCCGCCTGCGCTACGAGATCGAACTGCTCAAGCTGCAGCTCAAGGATCGCGAGGACGAAAACCGCGGTCGCAGCCGCGCCATTCGCGCCACCGTGCTGGAGCAGGTGCCCGGCAGCGACGGCAAGCCGGCGACCTACTTCGCCCAGGGCAAGGTGCCGGCGGGGCTGCAAACCGAAGGCCATCGCTGGCGCATCACGCGGACCGTCCATGGTTCGGGCGGCGAGATCCGGCTGACCGGCGGTGGCCAGGTGGTCGGTAGCATTCCCGAGGGTCTGCCTTCCATCAGCCTGCCGAAATTTTCCTGGGAAGCCCTCGTCAGTCTGCTCTCGGCGGCCGTCGTGATTTCGCTGGTCGGCTTCATGGAGGCGATTTCCATCGCCAAGGCCATCGCGGCCAAGACCCGGCAGAAAATCGACCCCAACCAGGAACTGATCGGCCAGGGCCTGGCCAACCTGGTCGGCAGCCTGACCCAGTCGTTCCCCGTTTCCGGCTCCTTTTCACGCTCCGCGGTGAATATCAACGCCGGGGCCAAGTCCGGCATGTCCTCGGTCATCACCGGGGTCTTCGTGCTGCTGACCCTGCTGTTCCTGACGCCGCTGCTCTACCACCTGCCGCAGGCGGTGCTTGCCGCCGTCATCATCATGGCGGTGATCGGCCTGATCAACTTCGACGCGATCAAGCACGCCTGGCAGGCCAACAAGCACGACGGCATCGCCTCGGTGGTCACCTTCGTCGCCACCCTGGCGGCGGCCCCGCATCTTGACAAGGGCATCATGCTCGGCGCCGGACTGGCCATCCTGCTTTATCTCTACCGCACCATGACGCCGCGCGTCGCCATCCTCGGCCGTTATCACGACGGCACGCTGCGCGACGTGAAGGTGAACCAGTTGCCCGAATCGCGCGTGGTGGTCGCCGTGCGCTTCGACGGCCGGCTTTACTTCGCCAATGTCTCCTACTTCGAGGACGCCCTGCTCGAAGCCGTCGCCAGCAACCCGCGGGTGGCCTACCTGCTGGTGGTCGGCGACGGCATCAACGAACTCGACGCCTCGGGCGAGGAGGTGGTGCGCCACCTGGTCGAGCGCCTGCGCGCCAGCGGCATCACGGTGCTGTTCTCCGGTCTCAAGAAGCAGGTGATCGACGTCATGCACGCCACGCACCTGTTCGACTACATCGGCCAGGAAAACATCTTCGCCACCGCCGACCTCGCCATCGAGGCGGCCTACGCAGCGGCTTCGGCAGCAGGCAGGGAGCATGCATCGACGCTCCTGAGGAAATGACGGAGAGATTTTATCGGCGTCATTGCCGTCGCGCCAGCGCCGACTTTGCCCGCGCCAACTTCGCCGGCGCTGCTAAAATGTGCCTTTGCTTCCCTTGCCACCCATGCCCACGCCGCTGTCCATCGACGCCCTGCTGATCGCCGCCTGCGCCTGGCTGGCTGTCGGGCTGTTCGGGCTGGCGGCGCCGCGCAATACGCGCTTCATCAGCAAGGTCCTGTTTCCGCTCGGTGCGCTCATCGGCATGCTGGTGGGATCGGTGGCGCTGGTGGCGCTGGGCGGCCCGGCACAGACCGCGGTGCTGGCCATCGGCCTGCCGGACCTGCCTTTCCACCTGCGCCTGGACAATCTGTCCGCCGTGTTCGCGCTGTTGCTGGGCTTCGCCTCGGTCGGCATCTCGATCTTCGCCGCCGGCTACTTCCGGGAGGGCGAAGGCACCGCACCCGGCGTGCTCTGCCTCGAATACCACGTCTTCCTCGCCAGCATGCTGCTGGTGCTGCTGGCCGACGACGCCTATGCCTTCATGGTGGCCTGGGAGAGCATGGCGCTCTCGTCCTTCTTCCTGGTCACCACCAACCATCAGCACGCCGAGATACGCCGCGCCGGCTTTCTCTACCTGCTGATCGCCCATATCGGCGCCATCTCGATCCTGCTCTCCTTCGGCGTGATGACCGGCGGCGCCGGCGACTACAGCTTCGCCGGCATGCGCGCGCAGGACCTGTCGCCATTCTGGGCCTCGGCGGCCTTCCTGCTGGCGCTGGCCGGCTTCGGCGCCAAGGCCGGCCTGGTGCCGCTGCACGTCTGGCTGCCGGAGGCACACCCGGCGGCGCCCTCGCCGGTCTCGGCAATGATGAGCGGCGTGATGCTGAAGACCGCCATCTACGGCCTGCTGCGGGTCAGCTTCGACTTGTTGCACACGACGATCTGGTGGTGGGGCGTGGTGGCGCTGGTGGTCGGTCTGGTCACGGCGCTGTTCGGCGTGCTCTACAGCACGGTGCAAAGCGACATGAAGCGGCTGCTGGCCTATTCCTCGATCGAGAACATCGGCCTGATTGCCGTCGGCATCGGCCTGACCCTGATTTTCCATGCCTACCGCATGGAGTCGCTGGCGGCCCTGGCCATGACGGCGGTGCTCTATCACTGCCTGGCCCATTCCGCCTTCAAGAGCCTGCTGTTCCTGTGCACCGGCTCGGTGCTGCACGCGACCAAGGAACGCAGCCTGGGCAAGCTCGGCGGCCTGATCCATCGCATGCCCTGGGTGGCTTGGCTGGCGTTGGCGGGCGTCGTCGCCAGCGCCGGGCTGCCGCCGCTGTCGGGCTTCGTTTCGGAGTGGCTGCTGCTGCAGAGCTTCCTGTTTTCACCCGGCCTGCCGCATCCCTGGCTCAACATGGTGGTGCCGGTGGCGGCGGCGCTGGTGGTCCTCGTCGCCGCGCTGGCCGGCTTCGCCATGGTCAAGTTCTACGGCATCATTTTCCTCGGCCAGATGCGCGAGCCGGGTCTGAAGGACGCCCACGATGCCGGCAACTGGGAAAAAGTCGGCCTGGCGTGGCTGGCGCTGATCACGCTGCTGCTCGGCATCCTGCCGTCGACGGTGATCCTGCGCATCGATGCCGCGACGCGCCAGTTGCTTGGCACCGGCCTGGCCGACACGCTGCACGAGCAGGGCTGGTGGATGCTGGCGCCGATCTCGCCCGAACGCGCCAGCTACGAGCCGATGATTTTCCTGGTCACCATCGCGTCCACGCTGCTGCTGGGCCGCTGGCTGGTGCGCTATCTCTACCATGGCCGCGTGCGCCGCACCACGGCATGGGACTGCGGCTACTACTTCCAGGGCCCGCGCGCGCAGGACACGGCCGAGGGCTTCAGCCAGCCGATCCGCCGCATTTTCGAGCCGATGTTCCGCATGCTGCGCCATTTCCCGACCGCGCGCGACACTGCGCCGCATTACAGCGTCAAGGTCGAGGATCATTTTTGGTACTGGCTCTACCTGCCGCTGGCCAGGCTGGCCGCCCGGCTGTCGACGCTGATCGTCACCCTGCAGGGTGGGCGCATCGCCGTCTATCTGATGTACAGCTTCATCACGCTTCTGGTACTCCTTCTGGTGGCGCGGCCATGATCAGTATCTCGGGTTTGTTTGGCCAGGCCTTTGCGATCCTGCTGGCGCTGGCGCTGGCGCCGCTGCTGTCGGGCTGGGTGGGGCAATGCCGGGCCTGGCTGCAAAGCCGCAGCGCGCCGCCGCTGCTGCTGCCCTACTACATGCTGCAAAAGCTGTTCCACAAGGATGTGGTGCTGGCGCACGGCGCGTCGTCCCTGTTCCGCGTCGCGCCCTTCGTGGTCTTCGGCTGCATGGTGCTGGCCTGTGCCATCATTCCCACGCTATCCACCGACCTGCCGCTGGCGCCGGCCGCCGACGCCCTGGCCCTGGTCGGCGTGTTCGGCCTGGCTCGAATCTTCATTTCGCTCGCCGCGATGGATGTCGGCACTTCCTTCGGCAGCCTCGGCGGCCGCCGTGAAATGCTGATTGGATTCCTCGCCGAGCCGGCGCTGTTGATGGTGATTTTCACCCTGGCCATGATCGCCCAATCGACCTCGGTCGCCACCATCGTCGACACCTTGGCCCATCGCGATCTGGTGATCTACCCGAGCCTGGCCTTTGCCGGCATCGCCTTCACCTTCGTCTCCTTCGCCGAGAACGCCCGCGTGCCGGTGGACAATCCGGCCACCCATCTCGAACTGACCATGATCCACGAGGCGATGATCCTCGAGTATTCGGGCCGCCATCTGGCGCTGCTCGAATGGGCGGCGAGCCTCAAGCTCTACGCCTATTCCTGTCTCGGCCTGGCGCTGTTTTTCCCCTGGGGCATCGCATCGGGCGACAGCTTCCTGGCGCTGGTCGCGGCGATACCCCTGCTGCTGTTCAAACTGAGTATCGGTGGCTTCCTGCTGGCCGTGATCGAGACCATCAACGCCAAGATGCGCATTTTTCGCGCGCCTGAGTTTCTCGGCACTGCCTTCATGCTGGCGGTGCTCGGGCTGCTGGTGCGCCTGCTGCTGGAGAGCCGGGTATGAGTTCCGCAATTCCGTTTTCTGCGCAGCTTATTAATCTTTTCGCGGCGGTGATTCTGCTGCTGGCGTTCGCCATGTTGGCGCAGCGGCGAATTCTGGCGCTGGTCAACCTGTTCGCCCTGCAGGGGCTGACCCTGTGCCTGGCGACCCTGGTGGCGGCGGTGACTACCAGCCAGGTGCACCTGTATTACTCGGCCGGCCTCACGCTGCTGCTCAAGGTGCTGCTGCTGCCCTGGATACTGCATCGGCTGGTGCGCAAGCTCAACGTCAAGAACGAGGTCGAGGCGTTGATCAACATCCCGACCACCATGCTGGTGGGAATCGTGCTGGTCATGGTCGCCTTCAATGTCGCGCTGCCGATCTCCGAGCTGTCCCACACCATCACGCGCGGCACCCTGGGCATCGCGCTGGCGGTGGTGATGCTGGCTTTCCTGATGATGATCACGCGGCAGAAGGCCATCACCCAGGTGGTCGGTTTCCTGTCGATGGAAAACGGCCTGTTCCTCGCCGCCACCAGCGCCACCTACGGCATGCCGATGGTGGTCGAGCTCGGCATCGCGCTCGACGTCCTGGTCGGGGTGATCATCCTCGGCGTGTTCTTCTTCCAGATCCGCGACCAGTTCGACAGCCTCGACATCCGCAACATGGAACAGCTGAAGGACAACTAAATCCATGGATTTCTTCGTTCTCATGCTCGCGATTCCCCTGGTCAGCGGCGCGCTGCTGACCGTGGTCGGCGAACGCGAGTGGGCGCCCAACCTCAACATCATCGCCAGCCTCGGCACCTTTGCCGCGGCGGTCGGCCTGACCGTCGAGATCATCGCCAACGGTCCACGCTTCGCCTTCGGCGAGCAGTTCTTCATCGATTCGCTGAATGTGTTCTTCGTCGCGCTGACCGCCTTCGTCGGCCTGACCACCAGCATATTCTCCGGCCCCTACATGAAGAACGAGCGCGAGCACGGCAAGCTCAGCGCGCCGCGCCTGCGGCTCTACAAGAGCATGTACCAGCTCTTCATGTTCACCATGCTGGCGGCGCTGACCACCAACAACCTCGGCATCCTTTGGGTCGCGATGGAAGCGGCGACGCTGACCACCGTGCTGCTGGTGTCGCTCTACCGCACGCCGGCCAGCCTGGAGGCGGCCTGGAAATACTTCATCCTCTGCGGCGTCGGCATCGCCCAGGCGCTGTTCGGCACCATCCTGCTCTACTTCGCCGCCGAGCGCGTGCTGGGCGAAAGCGGCAACGCGCTCTTGTGGACCCACCTGATCGACGTCAAGGGCCAGCTCGAGCCGACCATCATGGCCCTGTCCTTCATCTTCCTGCTGGTCGGCTACGGCACCAAGGTCGGCCTGGCGCCGCTGCACAACTGGCTGCCCGATGCCCATGCCGAAGGCCCGACGCCGGTCTCGGCGGTGCTCTCGGGGCTGCTGCTGAACGTCGCGCTCTACGCCATCCTGCGCTGCAAGGTGTTGGCCGACGGTGCCATTCCCGGAGATTTCGCCGGCAACCTGATGATGGGCTTCGGCCTGTTCACGCTTCTCGTCGCGGCCTTCTTCCTGTCGCGCCAGAAGGATGTCAAGCGCATGTTCGCGTATTCCTCGATCGAGCACATGGGCCTCATCACCTTCGCCTTCGGCATGGGCGGTCCGGTGGCTAATTTCGCCGGCCTGCTGCACATGACCATGCATTCGCTGACCAAGTCGGCGATCTTCTTCGCCGTCGGCCATGCCACGCAGAAGACCGGCACCCAACTGATGGAGAACATTCGCGGCCTGATCCGCATCAATCCGCTGATCGGCTGGGGACTGATGCTGGGCACGCTGGCCATCCTCGGCATGCCGCCCTTCGGTGTCTTTGCCAGCGAGTTCATGATTCTCACCCATGCCATGAAATACCACCCGTGGGCGACGCCGATCCTGCTGCTGGGCTTGGGCGTGGCCTTCGCCGCAATCTTCGGCAAGGTCCAGCCCATGGTGTTCGGCGAGACCGAGGCCAAGCGCCTGCCGCATGCGCCGGCCATCACGCCGGTGTTCCTGCATCTGGGCATCGTCCTGATGCTTGGGCTCTACATTCCACCCTATTTGACGCGCTGGTTTCACGAAGCCTCGCGCATGCTCGGCTAGGGTTATGACGACCTTTCCCCCATCCCCTTTCCCGAGGAAAGGGGTGACTTTGGTTCAGCCGCGGGGCGGCTTCCATGCTGTTGACTTCAGGCCTCCTTGGGGCGGCCCGGCGGAGGCCTGAATGATCTTCCACGCCGAACCCATCGAATTCGTCCGCCAGCCCGGGCTAGGTGCGCCGGCGTGGCGCGGTCGCGCCGCGGACGGCGAAGACATGCTGCGCTTTGCGATTTCCGTCCATCGCCACCACGGCCGCCTGGCCGCGCTGTGGGGCGAGGACCGGCGGCAGCAGGGCGCCGGCTATCGCCTGCATTGCGTGTTCGCCCTCGACGAGGGCTGGCCCTGGCTCAGCCTCGACCTGGCGGCCGAGGGCGACCAGTGCCCGGTCTATCCCGACCTGTCCGGCATCTTTTCTGCCGCGAATCGCATGCAGCGCGCCACCCGCGACCTGGTCGGCATTGCCAGCGACGGCAGCGACCAGCGGCCCTGGCTGCGCCACGGCGCCTGGCCGGCTGACTGGTATCCGCTGCGCCACGATGCCGTGCATGAGGTCGGTGTCGGTGTCGGCTTCGCCAATTTTCCCAGCGACTACGAGTTCGTCAAGGTCGGCGGCGAGGGCGCCCACGAAATTCCGGTCGGTCCGATCCATGCCGGAATCATCGAGCCTGGGCATTTCCGCTTCTCGGTGGTCGGCGAGCGCGTGCTGCGCCTGGAGCAGAGGCTGGGTTACCAGCACAAGGGCGTCGAGAAGCTGTTCATCGGCGCCGACCTCGCGCATGGCGCGCGCCTGGTCGGCCGTGTCTCCGGCGATTCCACCTGCGCCTACGCCTGGGCCTATGCCGACGCGGTGGAGGCGGCGTGCCGGGTCGAGCCGCCGCCGCGGGCCCTGATGCTGCGTGCGCTGATGCTCGAGCGCGAGCGCGTCGCCAATCATCTGGGCGACCTTGGTGCGCTGGGCAATGATGCCGCTTTCGCCTTCGGCCTGACACAGTTCATGCGCCTCAAGGAAGACTGGCTGCGCCTGAACCAGCAGATCTTCGGCCACCGCTTCATGATGGATCGCATCGTGCCGGGCGGCGTCGTCATGGATGTCGATGCCGCGGCGCTCGCCGCCATGATCGAGCAGTGCGGTGTGGTCCGTGGCGAAGTCAGGAAGCTGCACGCGCTCTACGACGCGCACGCCGGGCTGCAGGATCGTTTCGTCACCACCGGCGCGATCGACGCCGCCCTGGCGCGCGAACTGTCGCTGTCCGGCATGGCCGCCCGTGCCAGCGGCATCCTGCTCGACGGCCGCGCGCACCGCCAGGGCTACACGCCGCCGGCGCCATATGCCAAGCTTGGCGTGCGTCCGGTCACCGACGAGCGTGGCGACGTGGCCGCGCGCGTCGCCGTGCGCTTTGACGAGATATACGAATCGCTGCGCCTGCTGCACGAAATAGCACTTGGCCTGCCGGGCGGCGAGACCCGGGTCGAAGTCGCGCCGATCGGCGACGCCAGCGGCCTCGGCGTCATCGAAGGCTGGCGCGGCGAGGTGCTGGTCGGCGTCCAGTTCGCCGGCGACGGCAGGCTGGCCCGGGTGCACCCGCACGACCCGTCATGGCAGGCTTGGCCGGCGCTGGAGCATGCGGTGATGAAAGACATCGTTCCCGACTTCCCGCTGATCAACAAGTCCTTCAACCTGTCCTATTCGGGAGCAGACCTGTGATTCCCTTGCTGCGCCACATCTTCCGCACCGGCATCCTGACCGAGCCCATGCCCGAAGCCGAGGGCGGGCCGCAGCGCGAAATCGACCGGCTGCACGACGAGATCCTCAAGGTGCTCGGCCGCGCCCTGACCATACGCGAGGTCGATGCCGGCTCCTGCAACGGCTGCGAGCTGGAGATCCACGCCCTCAACAATCCCTATTACAACCTCGAAGGCCGCGGCATCAAGTTCGTTGCCAGTCCGCGCCATGCCGACATGCTGCTGGTGACCGGCTCGGTGACGCGGAACATGGAGAATGCACTGCGCATCGCCTACGATTGCACGCCCGATCCCAAGCTGGTGGTGGCGGTGGGCGACTGCGGCTGCAACGGCGGGGTGTTCGGCGAGAGCTATGCGACTTGCGGCGCGGTGGAGAACGTGGTCGGCGTCGATCTGCGCATTCCCGGCTGTCCGCCGACGCCGCTGGCCCTGATGCAGGGCATCCTGGCGGCGATACGCACGGCAAAGTAGGGCTTGTGAGCGAGCTTGCTCGCGATGCAGCCGAGACATAGCGAGCAAGCTCGCTCCTACAGTTCTTGTGCCGCGAGCAGCGCGTCGCGACCGAGCCGGCGCACGTCGGTCGTGCCGGTCAATGACAGCGCCACCTTAATCTCGCTTTTCATCGTCGCCAGGACATGGGCCACGCCCATTTCGCCGCGGGCGGCGACGGCATAGCCCCAGGCGCGGCCGAGCATGCAGGCCTTGGCGCCGAGCGCCAGCGCCTTGACCACGTCGAGTCCGCTCCGGACGCCGCCGTCAAGCAGCACTTCAAGTTTGTCGCCGACCGCATCGACGATGTGCGGCAAGGCATCGGCGCTCGCCGCGACGCCGTCCAATTGGCGGCCGCCGTGGTTGGAGACGACGATGCCGTCGGCCCCCGCAGCCGCCGCCAGGCGCGCGTCGTCCACGTCGAGTATGCCCTTGAGCAGGATCTTGCCGGGCCAGTTTTCCCGCACCCAATCCAGGTCGGCCCAGGTGATGCGCGGATCGAACTGGTTATCCACCCATGCCTTGAAGGCCGGCAGGCTGTGCGCATCGGGCACCGCCATGGTCAGGTTGCCGAACATCAGAGGCTTGCCGCGGATGGCGACGTCGAGCAGCCAGCGCGGATGCGATGCCAGGTCCCAGGCCTTGGCCATTTTGCCGCCCAGCGACAGGCCGCCGCCCATGCCG
Source organism: Sulfuritalea sp. (assembly GCF_031426875.1). Classification (NCBI taxonomy): domain Bacteria; kingdom Pseudomonadati; phylum Pseudomonadota; class Betaproteobacteria; order Nitrosomonadales; family Sterolibacteriaceae; genus Sulfuritalea; species Sulfuritalea sp. The sequence continues at coordinate 17,650 of NZ_JASJPC010000036.1, read as the reverse complement.
TTGCGGATGTCGCGGTAGCGCGCGCCCATCACCGCGAGATCGACGGTCAGCACCAGAACCGGACACGCGGCCGCCTGCGCCCGCGCCATCAGCTCCCTGGCATAGCCGCGGTCGCGCATGACGTAGAGCTGATACCAGAAAGGCGCCGCGGTGGCGGCGCGCACCTCCTCGATCGAGCAGATGGACACCGTCGATTCGCAGAAGGGCACGCCGGCGGCCTCGGCCGCACGGGCCGCCTGCACCTCGGCGCGGCGCGCCATGACGCCGGCCAGGCCGAGCGGGGCGAGCACCAGCGGCAGGGCCAGGTCCTGGCCCAGTACGCGCGTGGCCAAGTTCAACTGCGAGACGTCGCGCATCACGCGCTGGCGCAGGCGCAGGCGCCGGAAGGCCTGCTGGTTCTCCTGCGCGGTGATCTCCTCATAGGCGGCGCCGTCGAGGTAATCGAACAGGTGGCGCGGCAGCCGCCGGCGCGCCAGTTCACGGTAATCGCTCGCCGTGGCCGGGGCCAGGCCGAGTCCGCAAGTTTCGTTGTTGCTCACGCTCACCTCCAGAATCCTTGATTCACCTTGCCGGCAAGCCGGATGGCGCCACCCAGCCTGTCATTCCCTGGCCAGGGCCGAGGCACAGTTTCGTTCCTGGGACTGCCTTGCATCCTCCACCATGGTTTCCGAATAGAACTGGTAAGTGCTCTTGCCCATCTGCTTGGCGTGGTACATCGCCAGGTCGGCGTTGCGCAGCGCGCCATCGATATCCGCCGCGGACTGCGGAATCATGCAGATGCCGATGCTGAATCCGATGCGCGCCGGGGCGCCGCCGGTGGCGAAGGGTTCGGCGGCAATCCGCACCAGGTTTACCGCCACGCGCTCGACATCCTCGGTGATCGCGGTATCGCTCAGAATCACGGCAAACTCGTCGCCGCCGATGCGCGCGACGATGTCGGCGCCGCGCAGCGCCCTTTCCAGCCGCACACCGACGGCTTTCAGCACCGCATCGCCGACCTGGTGGCCGAACCGGTCATTGACCGTCTTGAAACCGTCGACATCGATGTAAAGCAAGGCCGATCCGCCGCCGTTGCGCGCGTGACGCTGCAGCGCCTGGGCCAGGCTCAGCTCGAAGGCATGGCGATTGGGCAGCCCGGTGACCCGGTCGTACAGCGCCATGCGCTCGATCTCGTTTTCCGCCGCGATCATCTGCATGCGCATCCTGCGGCTGGCATAGGTTCCGAGCAGTGCGGAAGCCGTCAGGATCAGCAGCATGCTGCCGAAAACCCGGCCGAGTTCGCCATACAGGTCGCGCAGCGAGGCGCGCAAGGCAATGCTGCCGACGATCCGCCCTTCCAGTTGCACGGGAAGCGCCAGCCGCAGATCAACGAATGACAACACATGCCCCGCGGCCGGGGCTTCGTCGCCGAGCTGGCGCAGCGCTTCCGGGCGCTGGAAACGTGCCATCAGGCTGCCGTTGGCGCGATAGACGGCAGCCTCGATGATGATCGGTGACGCATCGGCGGTGCCAATGATTTCCGTGGCCGTGCGACTGTCCTCGAACACGATGGCCGCCGTGAGATTGGCGCCCAGCAGGCGTGCCTGCATGGTCAGGTTGTTCTCCAGGTGCTCGCGCAGGCTGTGCGCGTGGTAGCCCAGCAGCATCAGCAGGGCCATCAACAGGGCGCTGCCGGTCGACACCAGGCTGAGTCGCCAGTAGTTGAGCAGGCGCGTATGGGTCATGCGCTTACTCGATCAAGATGCGTGCAAGTTTCAGGATCTTGGAACTGGGTGCGAGGCCGCTTCTCTTCATGGCGCCGTAGTTGATGTCGAAGGTCACGCGTCCGCCATCGGTATGCAGGCCGATCATGGCGCCGCGGTCGACTGCATTGCTTCCCTCGGCGATCACCAGCAACGCGCGGGTGCGGGCCAATGCACCGAGTCGTGCGAGGAGGCCGGCACTGCCGGCTTCCACCATCACCGCGGCGCAGCGGTCGAGTTCCTCGGGTGTGGTTCCGCTGCGACGGATATCAAGCGTCTGCCCCAGCACCTTTTTTCCCTCATGGCGTCGCAAGGCCATGGTCAGCGCGCCTTCGTCCAGCACGCAGAAGTGGAAGCCGGCCGCCGGAGTGGCCTGCGGCGGCCATTGGATAAACAGCAGCAGGTTGTAGATTACCGCCGCCTTGACTTCGTTTTCGTCAGCCTGCTCAGCGGCCCATGCAGCATGGCAGGGCAAGGCCAGCAGCAATGCCGGCAGGATCGTCCTGCACAGCCGCCGCCACATCAGATATCCAGTTCCCAGCGCAGGCGCCACTGTCGCCCATCGCGTTCGAGGGTATCTATCGGTGCGTTCTCGGGGCCGAGAGGGTCGCGATAACGTGTGTCCCCCAGGTTGTAGATGCCGAGGCTCCATTGGCCGTAGCGGCGCTGTTGCGCCTGACGCAGCACCAGATTGCCGGTGACATGGCCGGCGACGCTGCCGAGCAGGCTGCGGCGCGGGCCGACCGCCTGTAGATTGATGCCCAGCGTCGCGCCGAGGGCGGCAACCGGTCCGTCGACCAGCAGCTTGCCCAGGCGCCGCGGTGAATTGACTGCTTCGCCGCCGGGCTGGGTGATCGATTGCCAGGCCAGGCTGCCGCGCACGCGCCAGCCGCCATCGAGCAGGGCTTCGAAATCGGTTTCCCAGCCGCGTGCCGAGAGTAGGTCGCGGTTGCGGAACACCAGCAGGCCGTCCGCAGGGTCGGTTTCCTGGTCGATCAGGTCGCGCAGCGTGTATTGATAGTGACCGAGACCGAGACGCAGGGTCGGCGTCGGCGTGTAATCGAGCGCGAGCTCGCGGGTGCGGATGCGTTCCGGCTTCAGGTCGGGATTTCCCTTCTGCGAAAACCCGCTGTCGCCGTAGTGGCGTTCGTAGTCGTTGGGGGCGCGGAAGGCGCGACCGCCCATGAGCTTGACGGTGATATCGTCGCGCGGATGCCAGATCAGTGCGGCGCGCGGCGAGGCGATGGTGGGCGCGGTGTTCTGGCTGTCGATACGCAAACCAAAATTGGCCAACCAGCCGGGTGCGATGCGCCATTCGTCCTGCACGAAAATGGCCGCGGTGCGGCCCCGGTGGCGGTCGTCGAGGTAGTCGAAGCGGGGATCGAGGTCGAAGTTGCGCTGCTCCAGGCGCACGTAGCTGCGCGCTTCGATGCCGGCGAGCAGGCGGTGCTTGCGCCAGCCGGTCCAGGTCAGTTGCCATTCGGCGCTCCACCAGTCGGCGCGCGCTTCGTCGCGGTTGGTGGCCGGATACGGGTATTCGCCGTCGAACGCATAGCGGCCGAAATGCACGCGCAACTGCTGGTCCAGCGACTCGGCCAGGGTCGAGGTCCGGGCCAGGTCGACGTGATATTCGGTCTCCTGCACGAAGTTGCCCGGCGCGTCGAACACGGTGCCGTAGTAGGCCGTGGGCACATCCTTCCGGCGTCGCGAGAACGTCGCGCTGCCGCGCCAGTTTTCCCAACTGCCCTTGAACATGGCTTTGAGGTAGCGCTCGCCATCCAGTTTGTGCGCAATGCCGTCGCTGACCCCCGGCGCGTCGTACTCAGAGAAATAGAGATCGTTGCCGTCGCGCCGGTAGGCGCTGACGCCGGCTACCCAGTCGAGGCCGGCGGCGCTGCGCCCACCCGAAAGCAGGCTGGCGCGGCGGCCGCTTCCGTCGCTGGCATCGAGCGAGACGCGGCTGCCGTTGAGGTCGGCGCCGGTCCATAACACCGCATTGACGATACCGAACAGGGCATTGCCGCCGTAGCTGGCGGACGAGGGGCCGGGCACGAATTCGAGGCGCTTGATCCAGTCGATATCGAGCGGAGCCTCGTTGCCGACCATCGCCTGGTCGTAGATCGGATCGTTGCTGCGCGCGCCATCCACCAGCAGCAGGATGCGCGAGTTGTAGTCGCCGGGCCGGCTGAAACCGCGTACGCCGAGGTAGGCGTAGCCGCGGTCGTGGCTGGTATAGACGCCGCGCGCCGACTGCAGCGCCTCGCCGATGTCGCGGAAGCCGAAGCGGCGTATGTCCTCGGCGGGTATCACCGTGGCGGTGGAGGGCGCTTCCGACAGCGGTTGCGCATAACGCGAGGCGCCCTGCACTTCGACCCCCAGCAGATCCTCCAGCTTCATGCCGGAGACATCGTCCGCCGCAAGCACGGCTGCCGGCATCCCGCAGGTCACGATGAGCCCCACCGAAAGTATCAGCCTGAATTGCATGCGCGTGGTCCGAACGATTGCTTCCCCAGGACGCCGATACTACCCTCTTTCGCCCGATATGCAGAGCGGCTCAACGCTCGCGCAGAGGCAGTGCCGGCGCGGTTTCATAACGGATCACCAGTTCCAGCGTGCTGGCCACGGCCTGCGATCCCGCCTGCGCCGGAGTCAGGCGCGCCTGCGCGAAACGGCGCATCAGGCCGTCGAGCAATTCCTTCGGCACCGGGTCGCTATTGACCACTATGACGCGGTCGACCGTGCCCAGTGCGCTGACATGGAGACGCAGGGTCAGGCTGCCGGAAAACGGCACAGCTATCTCTTCCAGATCCGAAAGGTCCGGATCGACCAGGAAACGCGCCTTGCGCGTCAGCTTGCCGGCGGCATCGGCTGGCGCGGCGGCGGTCGCTGTCGTCGCGGGCGGTGCGGCGGCGGTCTCCGTCGGTGGCGGCGGTATGGGAGCAGGTTCCACAGTCGCAAGCGACGGGGTTTCGGTGGCTTCCTTGCTTGCCAGGACCACGGTCAGCGTGACCGCCTTCGCACTGCGCGGCAGCTGACCGGCGACATCCGCGGACAGCAGCCAGCCGAGGCCAAGGTGCAGCGCCAGCGAGATGGCCAGGGGCCAGGCCAGGCGCGACGAGTTCAATCGAAAAGCCTGTGTTCGATGGCGTAGCGGATCAGGTCGGCGTTGTTGCCGATGCCGAGTTTTTCCATCAGGTGGGTCTTATGGGTGGTGACCGTCTTCGGGCTCAGATGCAACAGTTCGGCGATCTGGCTCAGCATCACGCCCTGCGCGATCAGGCGCAGCACTTCCCATTCGCGCGGGCTCAGGCTTTGGTGCGCCGCGCCACCGGCGTGGGCCGCCGTATCGAAAGCCAGCGAGGCGGCGACCGATGGGTCGATGAAGCGCTCGCCGGCGCCGACCCGGGTCACGGCGGTGAACAGCGTATCCGGACTCGATCCCTTGGTGATATAGCCGGAAGCGCCGGCCTGCAGAGCACGTCGCACCGTTCCCGGTTCGTCGTGCATGCTCAGCACCAGGATCGGCAGGGCGGGTTGCGCCTTGCGGATCTGCTCGATCAGACTGGTGCCGGATGCTCCCGGCATGGTCAGGTCCATGACGATCAGTTCGGCGCCGCCGGCGTTCGCCGCCGCCAGCGCTTCCGCCGCATTGGTGGCTTCCTGCACTACTTCGATGCCGGCGAAGGAATGCAGCATCTGCCTGAGGCCGACGCGGAACAGCGTGTGGTCGTCGGCAATGATGATCCTGATCATGGTGAGTTCGTGCTCCTGTCTGCGTGATCGGCCTTGAGCGGAACCTGCGGCAGTGTGACGACGAGCCGCGTGCCGCTGCCGGGGCTGCTGTCGATTTCCAGCGTGCCGCCGAGTGCTGTGACGCGCTCGGATATGCCGAGCAAGCCGAAGTGCGCGGCATGGTCGACTCCCGGTACATCGAAGCCCTTGCCGTCGTCTTCCAGCAGCAGGCGCATTTCACCCCGATCATGGCTCAGCGTGATGTCGACGTTCTGCGCGCCAGCGTGGCGGACGATGTTGGAAAGCGATTCCTGCACGATGCGGAACAGCGCGATCGCATAATCGTCGTCGAGGCGGTCCGCCGCTTGGGTAAATGAAATGCCGTAGCGGATGCCGGCCGCCCCGAGCATGCGCGCCGCCACCCATTCCACCGCTGCCGTGAGACCGAGGTTGAGCGCCGCCGGCCGCAGGTCGGAGGCGATCGCCTTCACACTGCGGTAGGCTTCGGCGATCATCGTCTCGATGTTGCGCGCGGCCTCGCGTGCCGCCGCCGAATCGGCCGGCAGGCTGCGTTCGAGCAATTGCAGATGCATGCGCGCGGTGGTCAGCACCTGGCCCAGTTCGTCATGGAACTCGCGCGCCAGGCGTGCGCGCTCCTGCTCGATGCGTGCTTCACGATGGCTGGCCAGTTGCCGCAACTCCTGGCGCGAACGTTCGAGATCCTGCTGGGTCTGCTTGAGGGCCGTCACGTCGAGGATCACGCCATGCACTGCGCGCGTGCCGTCGGCCGCGAACTCCGTCGTAGTGCGGATCTGCAACCAGCGCGGGCTGTCGCCGGCGAGCAGGCCGCGCCCGATCCATTCGAACTCGTGCGCCGCAGTCGCCGCCTGGCGCCAGACCAGGCCGGCAACATCGTCGGGATGGATGCCGGCAAAAAATACCTGCGGATCGGCCAGCATTTCTGCCGCAGTACCCGGCAGCAAACGCACCACGCCGTCGCTGATGGAGCGGAATCCGGGGATCGGCGCGGCGACGTATTCGAACAAGGCCACCGGCAACTGGCTCGACAACTGGCGCAGCCGGCCCTCCGAGGCGCGCAAGGCCAACTCGGCCTGGCGCCGACGCGTCGTCAGCCCCTGACGCCGGCGCCACGACCAGAAAACGAAGGCCATCATTACCGCCAAGGTGATGCCGATCAGCATCATCGCGGAAAGCGTCAGCTGCCGCGACGATGCGACGGTAATGTCCGTTGCGGCATGGGCGAGCGACAAGTGGGGAACTCCGGAAACAGGGCTTGCGGCGCATTATAGACAGCGGGATGCCAAGGAGGTCACGCTGCGGTGCCGGCGAACCGCTATCAGCGCGCCGGCGGTGTTCGCGCATCGCCATAGCGGCGGCACAGCGCCGTCTCGCCAGCGGCAACTCTTGTCGGACACGCCGGTCCGCCCCGGCCGGCCGCTGCGGGAGGGGTGACGTCGGCATCATGGAAGGTCAGGGTTTCCTTATCGTCAATCCGCTTTCGCTGATGGCGCACAACGTCGGGAAGATGAATCATCAGCCTGTCTTCAAAGTGCAGGCGGTGCAAGCGAATGAAATCCGGCGGAAGCGCCAATGGCGGTTTCACATTGGTCGAGTTGATCATCGTCATGGTGGTAATGGCGATTTTGTTCGCCATTGCGCTCCCCGCGTTCACGGATTTCACCAACAGTACCCGCCGCACATCGGCCATAACACTGCTCGTAAGCGACTTGAATCAGGCGCGCGCCGAGGCGATAAAGCGAAACCGGCGCGCCCTGGTCTGCGTGCGAAACGCCGGCGGAACCGCATGCGGGACCGGCACCGACTGGCAAAACGGTTGGCTGGTCTGCGCCGACGAGAATAGCGACAACGATTGCGCTGCGGCCGACATCATCAATACCCGGCCCGCGCTGGACAGCAGGCTGACACTTGTCGGCAGTGCTGCGGTGATGCGCTTCAATGCGAGCGGAAGTGCGGTGGCGGGGACATTGACCCTCGACGGTACATGGGCCGGTGCCACGCCGCGGGTTATCACCATCGCCGCAACAGGACGAGTTTCCAGTCAGTAGTCCAGACCATCATGAATATTTCCGCATCGACATCCCTGAACCGAGCTCGCCAACAGGGCATGTCGTTGATTGAAGTTCTTGTCGCGATCGTGATCATCGCCATAGCCCTGTTCGGTACTGCAAGCTTGCAGATGTCGGCCATGCGGCTGGGGCAAGGCGGCGTGCTGCGCAGCCACGCGGTGTTTCTGGCGCAGGACATCGCCGAACGAATGGAAAACAATGCAGCCGGCGCGATTGCGGGATCCTATGTGGTCACCCTGACCAGTACTCCGCCCGCTGTCGATACGACATGCGAAACCGCGGCATGCGCCCAGGCGGCGTTGGCCGCCTATGACATCGCTCAATGGGCCAATACCGTCAGCACGGCGCTGCCGCAAAGTTCCTGGTCGATAACACAAACGGTTACCGGTACGCCAAGCACCTACACGATTGTGGTGCGTTGGATTGATCGCCGCACCAAGACCTCCGACACAAGCGTCGGCGCGATCGCCGAGTCCTTCACCCTGACGCGATCGATCCTCGATTGAAAACATGAATACGCCTGTTTCCGCACCGCGCCAGCGCATTTCGATGACGAAGGGCAGGGCCATGGGTTTCAGCCTGATCGAAATGATGATTGCCATGACCATCGGCTTGGTGATTATCGTTGCCCTGCTCGGCATGCTGGCAAGCAGCTGGACCGGCGCGAGTTCCAATCGACGTACGTCGGAGATCGAATTCGATGGCCGCTATGCGCTCGATACGATACTCAACGACCTGCGTCATGCCGGGTTTCGCGGCAACAGCTGGGCCGAACCAACGGCGCCGACAACCACGATCACGCCGATCACCGGCGAGTGCCTCCCGGCGGGTGCCGCGGCCGGCAGTTTCGTATCCAATCTCCGGCAAGGGGTGTGGGGAGCGAACGACAGCAATCCATTCAGTGCGAACTGCATTCCGGCGGCCTCCTATCTGCGCGGCGATATTCTGGTGATTCGCAAGGTGGCGAGCATTCCGGTCACCGCGCTGGCGGCCAATGCGCTGTATTTTCGTTCCACCTACAACGCCGGGGAGATCTTCCGCGGAGTCCCCGCCACGGGCTGCGCGGCCCCTGTCTCGACCTATGTCGCGCCATTCGACAAGGTTCCCTGCATCGCCGGCACCCCGTCACAGGGTCTGGACAATTTCGCACTCCAAGCCTACGTGTATGGAATCGGGCCTTCGGCCGACGATGCGACCGTACCGGCGCTGTACCGCATTTCGTTGCAGGCCGATGGTTCGATGACATCCGAGCTGATTGCCAATGGCATCGAACACTTGCAGGTGCAATACGGACGCCACACCACGGACCTGAACACCCGCTACTACAATGCCAGTGCCATTGCCGGGTCGTCGGTCGATACCTCGGTAACCGAATGGGACGATGTCGACACAGTCCGCGTCTGGATCCTGGCACGTAGCGCCACCGTGGAACCCGGCTACACCAACACCGGCACCTATACGATGGGTGACGCGAGTTATACGGTGAATGACGGATTTCGCCGCAACTTGCGTTCTGCCGTGGTTCACCTGCGCAACTGAGATCCACGTCATGGCGCCCAAATTCACTCTCGGTTCTCGCCTCGAACAAGGCGGCTCCGCCCTGATTTCGAGCCTGCTGATCCTGATTCTGGTCATGATCATCGGCATCACGTCGATGAGCATTTCAGACATCCAGTTCAAACTCGCCGGCAATCTGCAGTTTCAGTCAACGGCGATGAGCAGTTCCGAAACCGCCGTGGTCGAGGCCGAGAACTGGCTGGCCACAGGGAGCAACTATCTGAACGGTGGGTTCACTACCTATTCCAGCGCGACCACACCGCATCTGCACCCCATCGGGCACCTGGCCGGCTTGACTGCTCCCGGCAATGACGTGCTGACCATGACCTGGGACAACGCCAATTCAACGGAGGCGGCCACCAGTGCGGCCGGGTCGCAACGCTATCTGGTCGAACTGCTCGCGCAGAACGTCAAGCTGCTCGGCGACGATGTGTCGACGGGGGGGCGCAAGAGTACGGCTTGCAGCCAGGTCAACATTTACCGGGTCACGGCTCGCGGCGTCAGTGCACGCAATGCGACCAGATTCGTACAGACCAATTACAGCGTATTGAGCTGTTAGAGAGGATGGGCATCATGAATGCGTCGGCCAAGAGAGAGTACTGGGCGGGAGGCCTTTTTTTCCTGGTTCTTGCCACAGCCATGGTCCATCTTGCCATTGCACTGACCGCTTTCAACCCGGCAAATCAACCGACCGGATACATTGCGCAGAACGAGGTGAGCGATTTCAACCTCAGGTCGGGGACCGAGACGCTTTTCCGCACCGAGTACGAGAAGGAGTTTTACAGCGGAAACTTGTACGCCTACAGGATAAATGCGGCGGGGGAGTTTTCTGCGGACGCGGAAACCTGGGCCGGCGGCGCGGCGACGCATATCGATGCCCAGAATTTCGACACCGGACGGTTCATTGCCACGATGAAGGACGATGGCACCGGGACTGCGTTTCGCTGGAGCGGGACGAGCAGTCTGTCCGCCGCACAGGCAGCCTTGATCGGCGACGCCACGCTGGGTCCGGATATCCTCAATTACCTGCGCGGCGACCGCAGCAATGAAGTTCAGCTCGGTGTTGGAAGCTTTCATCAAAGGGGATCTGCGCTGGGCGACATCGTGCATTCACGACCCTATTTTGTGAGCGACAGCACCGACCCGACGATTTTCGTCGGCGCCAACGACGGCATGCTGCACGCGATCAATGCAGATCAGGTGAGTGGTGGTGACGAGCGCTGGGCATATGTGCCATCGATGCTGCTCTCCAAGATCAAGAACCTTTCCACCATTCCTTTCGTGCGCGACTACTATGTCGACGGCCAGATCAATGTCGCGACCATATTGTCCGGCAGCAAGCGGATACTGGTGGGCGGCCTGGGGGCGGGCGGCAAGGGTCTGTATGCGCTGAACATCACCGGCAATGCCGGCCTGACGGCGGCCAGTGAAGCCGCAGTCGCCACCAAGGCGCTCTGGGAAATTACACCGACCACGGTCAATTACGCCGCGCCGGCCACCGTCGGCGCCTACGCCAATCTGGGCTATACCTATGGCACGCCGACCATCGCCAAGGTGGCGGGTACCGACGCCGTCATCATCGGCAACGGCTACAACAACGGCGGCGACTACGGCGCCTACCTGTACGTCATCAATGCCAACACCGGCCAGCGCATCAAGGGGATCAAGGCCGGAATCAATGGCACGGTGGCCAGCCCGAATGGCATCTTTACCCCGGTCGCGGTAGACACCGACAACGACGGCTCTGTCGATCTCGTCTTTGCCGGAGACCTCTACGGCACCCTGTGGAAGTTCACCCTGGCCACCGACACCGCCACAGCCCTGTTTGCATCCGGGCAGCCGATCACCGCTACCCCTGCGGTTTCGCTGCATCCGAATGGCGGCTACATGATCAACTTCGCGACCGGTGCGATGTTCACCGCCGCGGACACCACCGACACCACCGTGCACTATGCTTACGGAATTTGGGACGGGGCAGTTGCCGGCAATATCGTCACACAGACGCTGACTGAACGGGTCTTCGGTACCACGCGAGTGCGCCAGGTCACCACGAATCCGATGGATTGGACCACCGACAAAGGCTGGAGGGTCGCCTTGCCGGCAGGTGAAAAGGTGATCGGCGAAGGCAGTTATGTCGCCAACCAGCGCTTTTACTTTACCGCCCACAATCCGACGGTCAGTACGTTGATCTCGGGCACCTCGACGACCGTGTACGGCGAGAACTGGCTGATGGAGCTGGATTACCTTTCCGGCGGCAACAAGAACCAGCCCTTCCTCGACCTGAGCGCCGACCTGTTGCTCAACGACAGCGACCGAATTCTCTACCTGGCCAGCGACACCTACGTCGCCACCGATGTTTATACGGCATACGACGATCCGCCGCCTCCGGGCAAGATCGTCGGCGACGTGATTGCCGCCGGACTGGTGGGAGACACCGTCGCCACCGGCCGCGTTGGCCGGCCCATACCGCACTCGGCGGGCATTCCGGTCGGCAAGTTCCTCGATATCGGCGTCGAATCGCAACCGATTCTGGTGCAACTGGTCACCCTCAACGACACCTTGTTCAACCAGAGCCCCGACGTCAGCTTCCCGGTGATCACCGAACTGACGGCGGGCGGACGCGGCGTCGCGGGCGGGCATTTCGACGTCGATAATTACTACAATGGGACGTCGTCGACCTCCGGCGGTACCAAGGCCACTGCCACCATCACCGTCGGCACTACCGGCCAGCTCGCCGGCGTGGCAGCCACGCTCGGCATCATTTCGCTGGACGGCGTCACCGTCTTTCCGGCACTGATGACCAGCGACATCACCAGCGGCACGGCCACGACCACCAATGCCACCACCATCAAGAACAAGGTCACCGGCAGCTTTACCGCGACCGTCTCGGGTTCGACCATCACTATTACCGCACCGCAGATCGGCACCTTCTACAACGGCAAAACGCTCACCATCGCGGCGGGCACCTCGGAGCCCGTGGTCCCGGCCACGCCTGCGGTCAGCAAGATCGTCATCGGCGCCCAGCCCGTGGGGCAGAACACCCGCATCACGGATGTTCGCTTCGACGGCAGTTCGATTCTGCCCGGCACCGTCAACTTCCTCGCCGGATCATCGGAAAGCGACATCGCGACTGCGCTTGCGGCTGCGCTGACGACCCCGAGCGGATTCGGCAAGACCATAACCACGACCAACGTTCCCAACGACACCATCACCTTCACCGCGACCACCGACGGCGGGGCCGCCAAGGCCATCGTCGTCACCAGCAGCGCGGCGGCGCCAGTCGCGGCGGCCCCAGCAGTTGCGGCAACGAGGCCGACCGGGTTCATCAGATTCGACGGTGGAACCACCAGTGGTTTCGGAACACCGAGGATCAACGATGACGTTTCCGGTCGCAGCATCAGGGTCGGCGGCATCAACGTGAATAGCGGCGATATCGAGCCGGGCAGAAACAAGACGGCGGAACAGGTCGCCGCTGCGGTTGTTGCCGATACCGGAACCGCCGGGACGGTAAAGGCCTACGTCGGTGGCAACAGCATCACGCCATTGTGCGCCGCCGAGCCCAGCACCACCGTATGCTTGGTAAATACCTCGACTTACAGCAACGGCTCGAGCGTACAGGTGGGGAGTAGCAGCAGTTTCAGTTCCGTTACCTATACGACGTCTGCAACCTCCGGCGGTACTCCGGGTTCTGCTGCCGTCGCCGCACAGCCGGCCTACGACATACAGCCCACCACCGTCTCGTTCGTCGCGGGCGGCGGCGGTGGCTGGACCGATTTCGCCCCGGCGCTGACAACCGTCGCCTTCAGCGGCGGGGTCGACGGCACCACCACCGTGACAGGCGCTGCGGCGTGTACCGGAGCATGGGACGCCAAATGCCAAACCAAGAATCACGTGCATGAATACGACGACAAGTACGATCGCACCGGCATCAATTTTCTTGACGGCAGCGCGGGCGTGCACGACCTGGTCAGGGCCATCGGGACGGGTTCAAACGCCCAGTTCAAAGTCATTGTGCAGAACCAGTACCTGAGCCCCGCGGTGCAACTGCATATCGGCGATCCAAGCTACGTGTACAACGTCGATCAGGGCTACATTCCGGTCAAAACCTACACGACTTCGGCGACGCTCGATCTGGCCGACCTGCCGACCTACACCCTCGCCACTATCGGCAGCCTTGCCTTCAACATGCCGACCGACGCCTTCGATCAGAAGGATTGGTGGGCCGGCTATCTGGGCCTGCCGACGGACGTGCGGGTTGGCTTGCACCCCACCCAGGCGGGTTGTGTCATGTCGTCGGCCGGTACCAACGACGGCAACATGATCCGGCCGATCATTCCTCCGGCCACAGTGACAGCCTCGGGCAACGGCACCAGGGGTTACAACAGCGGCACCACGCCGTCGACGGCAACCGGCGTGCGTTTGAATGGCTCACTGGGCTTGCAGGTGATCAGCGCCAATACGGATAACAGCGAAATAGAAATGGCGGTGCCAGGACGGCCGGAGTATGGCTGGCGCCTCAAGTCCTCCGCCTACCATAACCGCCTGCTGGCGGAATATTCCATCTATTGGCATAGCGAAACGCCGAGTCAGTGCTACGGAGACACCGGTTGGACCAAGCTCGGCGTGACGGATATGCGTCCCTGTGGCGCATCCGACACGACCACGCCGGCTCCCGGGACGCAAAAATGCACCACGGCGTCTACCACCAACCTGGGTACCGATCCAAAAATCGAGAATTTCGGCACCGGGTGTACCACCACTTTCACCAGCACGGGGAATGTGGAGGTACGGACCACAAGGTGTGACGACGGCAAGGTACAGATCATCACCAAGACGCGCAACGAAGATGGAACGGTGACTATCCGCACGCAATACACGCCACCCACGGTTGACAACGGAACCGATCCCAACGTCGCCAGCGATACCACGGTCATCATTGCCGCCGATGGTGGGAAGACCACTTCCGGCGGCGACGAGCGCGGTCTGCAACCCCGTACCGGACGCATTTCGTGGCGCGAGTTGATCAGGCCCTGACAGGCTGCCGAAAACATTACCGGGAATACGCAACACGAACAGTCATTTATCGAGAGGAGTCACGGACGTGAATAGAACCGGAGCAAAGGGCTTCACCTTGGTCGAACTGATGATTGCAGCAGCCATCATCGGTATCCTGCTGGCGATCGCGGTGCCCAACTATCAGGACTACATCCGGAAAGCATCGCGTTCGGCGGCCCAATCCGAATTGCTCGAACTGGCCAGCATCCAGGAGAAGATCTTTCTCAATTCGAGCGCCTATGCACTGAATGTCACCAGTGCCTATAGCGGAACTTCCGCCGGAGGCCTGGGGCGGACCAGCGGCACCACTCAGGATGGCAAGTACACCCTCGCGGTGACACCCAGCGCCGCGACCACCTACACGCTCACCGCGACGCCGGTTGCGGGAACATCGCAGGCGACCGATGGGGCCATATCGATCAATGAAGCCGGGCAGCGCTTGTGGGGAACCGTTGCCTGGTGATTTGCGTGGCGCGCATCCCGCGTCGTTTCCGGATTCACTTCATGACGGAGGTTTCAAAATGGGATTTGGTTCTTTGTTTGGGGGGCTGTTCGGCAAGCAGTCGGAGGCGAACTACGACAAACTCTCTGTTGCCGAACTAACAGAACGCATCGCAGGCAAACAGGAGCGCGCCGAGGAAATTCGTGCTTTGCTGCTGCGCGCGGGCGGTGATCAGGCGGCCAGCGACAAGTCCCGCGACTGGTTGCTCAAGATGGAGCAGGCTGCCAGCGAGGCGGAAAAAAAGCTGGACCTGGCGCTGCAGTCGAAAATCAAGGCCGAGATCGCCGACGCGCAAAAACGTCGGAAAAAGATCGAAGAAGGCGCCAAGGGAATGAACGAGGAATTGCTTGCGATCGAAGACGAGATCGAACTCCTGACGCGAGCACTGGATAGCAAGCGGAATTAGCGGAGGCATACCGGCGTCTTGATGCGGTGCCGACCAACAGCATTCCTGGTGTCCCCGGATTTGCGTGCAGGGCATGATACGGTGGCTGGTTCTGCGCCGTGCCCCTCCCTGCCCGCCGATGCTTCAGGAGTCCCGCTCCCGCGGGGGGCTACCTGATGATCTGGTGCTGGATGGCGTACTGTGTCAGGCCGGCATTGGTGTCTATGCCCATCTTGTGCAAAATGCGGGCACGGTAGGTACTGATGGTGTTCGGGCTGCGCGACAGTCCTTCGGCGATCTCCGAGACCGACTTGCCGGCGGCCAGCAGGCACAGCACCTGGTACTCGCGATCCGACAGCCGTTCGTGCGGCAGCACCTCGCGGCGGCCGCTGACATCCAGCGCCAGCCATTCGGCCAGCGAAGCGCTGATGTATTTCTTGCCGCGGCGCAGGGTGGCGACGGCCTTGAGCAGTTCTTCCGGGGCGGCTTCCTTGCTCAGGTAACCGCTGGCGCCGAGTTTCAACGCGCGTATCGCCATGTGTTCCTCAGGCTGGATGCTCATGATCAGCACCGGCACCTCCGGTCTGCGCCGAACGGACTCCTGCAGCACCACCAGGCCGTTCTGATCCGGAAGGTTCAGGTCGAGGATCACCAGGTCGATCATCAATTCGTTCTTGCGCAGGAGATCGATCGCCGCCGCCGCATTGACCGCTTCGGCGCAAATTTCGAGTTCGGGGTCGGTCATCAGCATGAGGCGGATTCCCTGGCGTACGACAGGATGGTCATCGACCAGCAGGATCTTCATGGTGTTTGCTCCGTAGATAGGGGCGCGCCGGTGCGGCCGCGGGGAATCATGATGTGAATGCGTGTGCCGCTCGGGCTTGCAGTGCCGTTCGCAGGCTCGATGTCGACGTGCCCGCCCCAGCTTTCCACTCGCTCGCGAATGCCCAGGAGGCCCAGCGCCGGCCGGTTCTGGTCACGTGCCTGCATGCCGCGGCCATTATCCTTGACTTCCAGGTGAATGGTGTCGTCGGTTGCCTCGAGGATTATATCGACGCGGCTGGCGTGGGCGTGACGCGATACATTGGTCAGCAACTCCTGGCACACGCGGAACAGGTCGGTCGCCATTTCGGGCGCAATGTCGATTGCTTCATCCGGCAGGTCGACACCGCAACGGATTCCCATGCGACGGGAAAAATCCTGGGCCTGCCATTCGATCGCCGCGACCAGTCCGAGCGAATCGAGCAGGCTGGGGCGCAAGTCCCACGAGATGCTGCGCACCACCTTGATCAATTCATCAACCTGGGCCGCGATGCCGTTACCCGCTTTGCCGGCATCGAGTCGGGCTATCGCGAACTTAAGCGCTGTCAGGCGCTGGCCGAGCTCGTCGTGAATCTCGTGCGAGATTCGGGTGCGCTCCTCCTCGCGTACGGCGCGCATGCGTGCCGAAAGCGAGCGCAGATTCTCGACCGTCTGTTCCAGTTGCTGCGCATGATCGCGCTCCAGCCGATCGTGGCGAATGATTGCGTCTAGCATCAGATCGAAAGCGTCGGCCAGCTGCCCGACTTCGTCGGTGAATTCGGCTGTCGATTGCCGCACATCCTCAAGACGGGCGTTACGGCTGGCTTGCTGCGCAATCGAGGTGGTGGCCCGGATCAGGTCGTCCAGCGGCGCGACTATCGATTGCACGATACGGCGAAACACGACCTGCCCCAGCAGGAAGGCAGTGACCAGCAGAACCACGGTGGCGATGCAGATTTTTACGAATTCAAACACCTCGAAGCGCAGGTCCAATGCCAGCAGCAACTGGCCGCGCTCGATACCTTGGTGCGAAATCGGCGCGCGCACGACCAGGTTGAAGAGTTCCATGCGTTCCCGCTGGCCGGCCAGGCCGGCCAGAACACCCGGCAGATCCACAGGGGTAGCGCCAAAGCGTATCGCCGGGAGTGGCAGGTCGATGGCGGTCGGCACGATGGCCGCCCAATGCAAACCCTCCAGGCCTTTCAGCGAATCCAGGTTCTCCTGCAACACCTGGCTGTCGCCGAACATCAGCGCGGCAGAACTCTGGTTGGCCAGTATGCCGGCGGCCGCGTGGGCCGATTCGCGAACCTCTGCGCGCTCGGCAACAAAAACATAGAACAATCCGCCCAGCCCGACCACCAGCAACAAGCTGCCGAGCAGAAGCTTGTACGCCAGCATCAGGCGACTATGAATGGTATGCCGGCGACTGAACATCAACACCCCGGCCGCACCGGCTGCATCAGGCAGAGCGTGGCGACCAGCGGCGCGGCGCCGTCGATGTGGTCCGAACCGCCGCCAGGCGCGAACTGCTTCGCGTTGGCGCTTCCGGCAGTCGCGCCCTGGATCAGCGCCCGGTAAAGCGCAAGCTTCTTGGACCAGATCATCTGAAACCCGCTCGGTATGGCAAGAGCGCATCTTGCTCCAGGACGATTGACGCGTTAATCATGTTTAGCAACGACAATCGCGGACTTTTCTGTGACACTTATGTAGTTACACTGCTGTCCGGTTAAATTGAAGGTGGAATCGCTGTAAGCCATGACTGACAAGG
>NZ_JASJPC010000035.1:0-4658 GCF_031426875.1 Sulfuritalea sp. | reverse complement strand
CGTTCGTTCATCTGGCATGTACCATCGTCTGGTTGGCTTGATTGAGAACACGCCCAGTTGCGGATCTACTTCTTATTGATGTCACGACCAGCCATGTCGCCGCCTACAGCGTTCCCAGTCTGTGTAACATTGCCCTTTGAAGACCGATCTACAACAATCTTCAGGGACCATCCCGCCACCAGGCCACCGATGAACGACAGAATTTCCGAAATATGATCCATGCTGGCTCCTCCGGTCCTCGGTACTGTATGGGTGGAATCTTCGCCTAATTAGCCTAGCTTCTTCCCGTGCCTCGCGGATGATAACGGTATTTTGCAGAAATTGACAATGGGAGCTCGCCCCTCACACGATGCGCCATATATGATTTAGTAGTGGCGAACGCATCGTGATTGGATACTTCCCATCACCGTCCCGCCAGCGCCGACTCTTAGCCGGCATCCGTCGTCAGTTGCCCAAAAACCCCGGTTTCAGCTTCGCGACGAAAGCGCGCACACTCCGCGCGAAATCCTGCGTCATGGCGCAGGCGGCGAAGCTGTCCTGTTTGGCTTGCAACTGATCCGCGAGGTTGCGGTTCAGCGATTCGCTGATGAGGCGCTTGGTCCGGCCCAGCGCGATGGTCGGGCCCTTGGCCAGTTGCAGCGCCAGGGCCTGCGTGGCGGCGGCCAGCTCAGCTAGCGGCACCACGCGATTGACGAGACCGAGTTCCAATGGGATCAAAGGGGTCGTGCTCGATATGCAAGACGCCATTGTTATATCCGATCGTAAGCGGCGTCTTCGTCGTTGCTCCACTTGGCCGCAAAATTCGACTCGGCGATTTTCGCGGCAGCTTGGGTTAGGGGTTGATCGTCCTCGCGCGTGCGTAGGAAATCCACGAATTCCTCGACTTCCGCCAAATGCTGCGGCGGCAGTGGTTTGATCTTGTCAATCAATCCCTGTGCGGTGGCAGTCATCGCTTTTGCTCCTGTCGCACGCTTGAAGCGGTTTGTATGAAATTCATTCTGCGGCAGTGAACTCCTCGGACCGCCAGGCAGACAGTGCGTTCCGGGACCAAAGCCCCCGCTGCTGGGAGCGCGAAACCGCCTCGCCTAAATCCCGCCCGCGCCATCGAACCCGGCGAAGAACAGCACGCGCCGCACATAGCCCTGGGTTTCGCGGTAGGGAGGGATGCCGTCATGGCGATCGACCGCGCCTTCGCCGGCGTTGTAGGCGGCGGCGACGCGTTCCCAGTCGCCGGCATAGCGCGCCTTGAGCCAGCGCAGGTAGGCCAGGCCGCCCTTGATGTTGGCCTCGGCATCGAAAGGTTTCGTCACGCCGAAACGTTCCTGCGTACCCGGTATCAGTTGCATCACGCCCTGCGCGTTCTTCGGCGAGACGGCTTGCGCGTCGAGGTTGGATTCGGCCAGGGCGATGGCCAACGCGATGCGCACATCGATGCCGTAGCGCTCGGCGTGGCGGCGGATCAGGGCGGCCACCTTGCGCTTGGACGGCGAGAGGGCCGACAGGTAGCCGTCGAGGTCGAAGGATTCGATGTCGGGGCCGACATCGATCGCGCGGCAGTCGTCCAGCAGCGGCGCACTGACGACCGCCCTGTCGAACTGTTCGAAGGCGGCGTGATGTCCGAGCCGCGCGGCCAGCGCGAAATAGGCGTTGGCCAAGGGCGGATTGCGCAGGTAGGCCGGCCCGCGGGCGAGTACCCGCGCGAGGCGGAAATAGCCTTCGGAGCTGCCCATGATGCCGGCTTCGCAGTAGAGCTTGATCGCTAGGCGCGGATTGCGTTGCAGCCCGCTTCCCGTTTCGACCGCCAGTCCCTGCTCCAGCGTCGCCGTGACGCGCGGCGCCTCGATGTCGGCGCGATCGGCGGCGCGCGCCGGCGCCACCGCCAGCAGTGCGGCGCAGCCCAGCAGGAATCGACGAAGGTGGACGGCTTTGAATTTCACTTGGCAAGATTAACTTATTCTTGGGTGGGGATGGAGGTCGGGCGATTGGCGCGTGGCGGTGTTGGGTTTCCTTTTTACGGGGGAGGCGGTGTGGGGAAATTGCTTGTGGGGGCTTGCCAGCCCGCTCCATGCCACCCCATCCCCTCCCCCGCCCTCCTCGGCCTTCCCAAGCCCCATCCCCTCCCCGGCCCTCCCCTTGAAGGGGAGGGAGGGCGCGCGACATCCGGCCGCCCTTGAAGGAGAGGGAGATTTATTTCACGGCGCTGAGGCGTTTCACGCCGGCGACGAAGCGTTGCAGGGTGTCCGACAGGACGCCGCGCGGGATCGTGACTTCGATCAGCTGGAAGCGTCCACGCGTGGCCATGGCCTTGTCCAGTGCGGCCTTGAGTTCGGCGCGGGTGCCGACGCGGACGCCGTCGCCGCCCATGCCGGCGGCCATTTCGGCGAAGCCCCAGTGGCCGAGGTCGTTGAAGCTGGATTCGGGCTGGAAGGTGCGCAGCATTTCCCAGCTGGCATTGTTGAACAGCAGCACGATCGGGTCCCAGCCGTAGCGCCGGCAGTTGCCGAGTTCCCAGCCGGTCATCTGGAAGGCGCCGTCGCCGACCAGGATCAGCGGGCGCTGGCCGGTCGCCGCCTGCAGGCCGAGACCGGCCGGCACGCCGTAGCCCATGGTGGCGTAATAGCCGGGCGCGACCAGCGCCGTGTGTTCGATCTCCATCGCGGTAAACAGGCAATCGCCCATGTCCGATGCGATGGGCATCTTGCCGCGTGCCGCCATCAGGTCGTTCACCGCCGTGGCGATGTCGGTCGGCGCGATGCTCGCGGCATCGGCCGGCATGCCGCGCGGAAACACCTGGCCTTGCACCGCGAACGGCTTTTCTGCGGCCGCCACCTGTTGCAGCAGGCCGTCGACCAGCGCCGCCAGCGGCAGATTCGGATAAGTGTGATGGCCGAGGGTGACGCGGCCGTCGAGCGCCTGGATGGTCTTGCGCATGTCGATGCGCGTTTCGGACACCGCGAAATTGGTGTCGCAGATGATTTCGCCGAGCAGGAACAGGCCGTCGGAGCCTTCCACCAATTGCGTCACTTCGGGCAGCCCGGCGACGCCCATGTAGGTGCCGACCAGCGGCGCGTCCTGGTCGGCGAGCAGGCCGCGGCCCATGAAGCTGGTCACCACCGGCAGGCCGAGGCGCCGCGCCAGCAGCGCCACCTTGTCTTCCAGGCCGTAGCGGCGCACCTCGACGCCGGCCATCAGCACCGGCGACTGCGCCTGCGCCAGGCGCGCCAGGATTTCCTCGACGCAGGCCGCGAGCGCCTCGCGGTCGACCGCCGGCGCGGCCTCGCGGATGACCGGGGCGCAGGGCTGGGCCACCATGTCGCGCGGAATCTCGATATACACCGGCTCGGAATGGCGCAGGGCATTGCCCAGCACGCGCGCGATGTCGGCCGGCGCGCGCGCCGCGTCGTCGAGCCTGACCTGGTCGCAGGTGATTTCGCGGTACATCTGGAATTGCGAATCCAGGGTCTTGGCCTGGTGGTGCAGCAACAGGCCGGAGCGCGACTCGCCCTTGCCCGGCCCGCCCGAGAGCACCACCAGCGGCGACTTTTCGGCATAGGCGGCGGCGACCGCATTGACCATGTTGAGCGCGCCGGCGCCATAGGTCACGGCGGCGACGCCGAGGCCCAGGTGGGCGCGCGCCGCGGCATCGGCGGCGAAGCCGACGCCCGGTTCGTGCGACAGGGTGTAGAGCGGCAGGATCTGCGACTGCTCGATGATGCGGAAATAGGGCAGCGCGAAATCGCCGGGGATGCCGAAGATCTGGCGGGCGCCATGATCCTTGAGGGCGTGGAGCAGGGATTCGACGAGATTCATGAGCGGGCGTCCGGTGCGGGAGGGAGATGAACATTTTGACGCGGATACGGCGCAACAAGTGTTCATACTTCTGGGCTATTCGCTTGTAACATGCACGTTTCGTGCACATTTCTTGAATACCATGCCAACAATCACCATCGACCGCTACGACCTCGCCCTGCTCGACGCGCTGCAGCGCAAAGGCAATGCCACCAATGCCGCGCTGGGCGAAACCGTGCATCTCTCGGCCTCGCAGATCAGCCGCCGCCTGCAGCGCCTGGGCGATGCCGGCATCATCGCCGGTCATGCCGCCCTGCTCGACCCGACGCTGCTGGGCCTCGGCGTCACCGCCTTTGCCCATGTGGTGCTGGAGCGCCACGGCAAGACGCAGTCGGATGCCTTCGAGGACGCGGTCACGGCCTTGCCCGAAGTGCTCGACTGCTTTTCGGTCAGCGGCGATGCCGACTACCTGCTGCGCATCGTCGCCGCCGACCTGCCGGCCTTCTCCGAACTCATGATGAAGCGCGTGCTGCGCCTGCCCGGCGTCGCCCACGTCAAGACCAATATCGCGCTGCAGAAGGTCAAGCAGACCCACGTGCTGCCGCTCGACCACCTGACGCAGCCGGCCCGGCCGCGGCAGCAGGTGCGCTATACGGGCGGCCACGACGCAGCAATGGCGGAAAACTAGTATAACAACACGTAAATAACGAAACATGTATTATGCTGTCGCATACCCATCCCATGACGAGGAGTTGGCTATGCGACAGACGGAACTGCATCTCACCGACGAGGATCGTGAGTTGATCGATTCGTACACTGCTGTCCGGCTAAATCGCGAACAGATTCAATTGGTTGTTGATGATACTGCT